>NZ_VCKX01000127.1 GCF_005889725.1 Nonomuraea zeae | reverse complement strand
GGGGTCTGGGGGGAGGAAGGGACGCGGGCCTCCAGGTGGGCGCGAAGCTGGAGTGCGGGCCCCGGGAGGGACGTCCCGCGAAAAAGTGCGGGCCCGGGACGTTCGCGAAAAGGGTGCGGGCCAGGAAAGGGTCCGGGCCCGGAAAGGGTGCGGGCCCGGAAGGGCGTACGCCGCCCCGGAAGCGGCACGTACGGAAAAAGGGAAAGAGCCGGGCGCTGGATGCGCCCGGCTCTTTCGTGTGGATCTATCGGGAGATCCTGCGCCGGCGGCAGGATCTCCCCGATCAGACCTGCCTGGTCAGGGCTTCGCGGAGGCGGTCGTTCGCCCGCTTGACCTGGCGACGGGCCCGCTGCACGCGCGTGATGCGGAGAATGAGGCGTTGCTCCTCCGCCTCTCGGTGGAGGGTTTGTATTCGGTCATTCACCAGGTCATGGATGAGATTCGGCACTGCACGGCTCCTCGGGTAATGAGTGTTCATCGGGGTCTTCGCTTTCTTGCTCGTAGGTGCGGTGTTCAGGCAGCGACCGGGTGCTTGCGCGGACGCCCACGCGGACGCTTGCGGGGAACGACGGTTCCCCGGAGGATCAGTTCGCCTCCCCAGACGCCCCACGGCTCCTCGCGCTCGAGGGCGCGAGCGAGGCAGGCCTTCTGGATCGGGCAGCCGCCACAAAGTGCCTTGGCGAACTCGACGTCCTGCGGCGACTCGGCGAACCACAGGTCAGGGTCGGTACGACAGGGGATCTTGGCTTCGTCGATCAGGTCCATGATCGTCTTCGCCCCCATCTGCTTCTCCTTTTGATCGTGCTTTTTGATCTTGGTCGTGCACCTCGTAGGTGGGTCGGGGATCACGGACAAACAAGAAGGCCGCGGATCCGGTCTGTGGATCCGCGGCCTGGAGGGCTGTTGCCGGTCAGGTTATGACCGGTGTATCCCTCCAGGGTTGCGGACCGCACAGTCCACCATTGGTGAGCTGGTTGGCCGGCAGTTCGATACGTGCGACGTAGACAGGAGCTCCTTGCACTCCGGCACCGGCGTGGGCGCGCGGGAAGAAGGCGGAGGCCTGACTACGGGCAGACTTCTCCTGCCGCAGTCTGGCGGGCCCATCGGCGAGCCTCACCGCGTCGCGGCATGCGAAGGCGAGCCACTGCGTGGCCGACATCGTGATGTTGATCACCGGGACTCACCTCCACTCTCTGGATCGTCGGAACAGGAGTGTCCGACTCGCTTGACCATGACCCTAAACCGGATTCCCGCGAAGGGGCAACATATTTTCTACCTGCGATTTTGTTACTTCGTCAGGCGGATCATGGCCTCCTGAACCACGGACACCACGAGGTCACCCGACGCAGTGAACATCTCACCGCGAGCGAGCCCCCGGGCGCCACCCGACCAGGGGGACTCATGAGCATAGAGCAGCCAGTCGTCGGCCCTGAACGGGCGGTGGAACCACATGGCGTGGTCCAGCGAGGCGCCCATGACGTTCGACGCGCCCCACGCCATCCCGTGGGCCAGCAGGATCGTGTCGACGAGGGTGAAGTCGGAGGCGTACGCGGCCAGGACCACGTGGAGCAGCGGGTCGTCGGGCAGCTCGGCGTGGTAGCGGAACCACACGTTCGTCTCGGCGCTGCGCAGCTCCGGGTTCTGGTACGCCTCCCACGTGAGCGGGGAGGCGTAGCGGGCGTCGACCGGGCGGGGGCGTGAGAGCCAGTCGCGGAGGTCGGGGTGGTCGCCCACCAGCTCGTACATCCGGTCCTGGAACGTGGGAAGCGTCTCGGGATCAGGCACGACCGGCATGACGGACGCCTGGTGCGCCACCCCCTCCTCGGGGATGTGGAACGAGGCGGACATCGTGAAGATCGCCTTGCCGTGCTGCACCGCGACGATGCGCCGGGTGGTGAACGAACGGCCGTCGCGCAGGCGCTCGACGTTGTAGACGATCGGGATCGACGGGTCGCCCGGCCGGATGAAGTAGGCGTGCAGCGAATGGACGTTGCGGTCCTTGGGGACCGTACGGCCGGCGGCCACCAGGGCCTGCGCCGCCACCTGGCCGCCGAAGACACGCTGGATGCGCTCCTCCGGGCTTCTCCCCCGGAAGATGTCGAGCTCGATCTGCTCCAGGTCGAGCAGGTCGAGTAGCTCTTTCAGCGCCTCGTTCACGTGTCCGTCCCCCCTCGTGCTTTCCGATCCTGGGACAAGTTTGACCTGCTGCCTATCTGCGCCCAAAGGTGGGCCTTACTTGTCTGATGATTGCGTGCCGGAGTTTCGGGGCTGTTACGGACGCCCTCGGTCAGGGGGTGCGGCAGAGGGAGAGTACCGCCTCTCCGTACCGGTCCATCTTGACGCGGCCGATCCCCGCGATCGACAGCAGCTCCTGCTCCGTCCCCGGCGCCCGCTCCGCGATCGCCTGCAGCGTCACGTCCGTGAAGATGACGTACGGCGGGATCTTGGCCTCCTTGGCCGCGGCGGTGCGCCAGGCCTTCAGGCGTTCGAGCAGGGCCTCGTCGTATTCCGCCGGGCACGTCACGCACCGGCCCAGCTTCTGCTCGGCCGCCGCCACCAGGGTCTTCGCGCACACCCGGCAGCTGACCGGGGCGGCCACCGGGCGGCGTTCGCGGGCGGCGGGGGCGATGCGGGGCGGCGAGGAGACGCGGCCGGTGAGGCCGTCGAGGAAGCGGGACGGGCGGCGGCTCTTGCGGCCTCCCGGTGCGCGGGCCAGGGCCCACGAGAGGGAGAGGTGCTCCCTGGCCCGGGTGATGCCGACGTACAGGAGGCGGCGCTCCTCCTCGATCTGCTCCGGCGTCTCCGCGTAGATGATCGGCAGCATGCCGTCGGTGAGGCCGACCAGGAAGACCGCGTCCCACTCCAGGCCCTTGGCGGCGTGCAGGGAGGCCAGGGTGACGCCCTCGACGGGCGGGGCGTGCTGCTCGGAGGCCCGGCGTTCGAGCTCGGCCACGTACGCGGGCAGGTCCGCCTCCTCCGCCGCCATGTCCTCCGCCAGATCGGCCAGGGCCTTCAGCGACTCCCACTTCTCCCTGGCCTTGCCGCCTCCGGGAGGCGTCGGGGTCAGGCCGACGCCGCTGAGGATGTCGTGCACCTCCGAAGCCAGGGGCGCCCCGCTGGCCGAGCGGGCGGCGCCGCGCAGCAGGACGACCGCCTGGCGCACTTCCGGGCGTTCGAAAAAGCGCTCGGCGCCGCGCAGGACGTACGGGATCTCGGCCTTGGACAAGGCCTCCTCGTAGGACTCCGACTGGGAGTTGACCCGGAAGAGCACGGCGATCTCTCGCGACGGCACGCCCTTGTCGAGCAGCTTCCTGATCGCGCGCGCGACGCCGGCCGCCTCGGCGGGCTCGTCGTCGTAGTCGGAGAAGGCCGGCTTCGGGCCCTCGGGCCGCTGGGCCACCAGCTCCAGGCGGTGGGGCGACTTGCCCTTGGCGATGACCAGGTTGGCGAGATCGACGACCTGCGGGGTCGAGCGGTAGTCGCGGACGAGCTTGATGACGGCGGCCTGCGGGTGCTCCACCGCGAACCCCGTCAGGTAGCGCGGGCTCGCGCCGGTGAAGGAGTAGATGGTCTGGTTGGGGTCGCCGACCACGCAGAGGTCGTCGCGCCCGCCGAGCCAGGTGTCGAGCAGCAGCTTCTGCAGCGGGTTGACGTCCTGGAACTCGTCGACCACGAAATAGCGATATTGCTGGCGGATCTGCGCCGCGACCTCCTGGTGCTCCGTCATCACCGCCGCGGTCAGCTCAAGGATGGTCTCGAAGTCGACCAGGTGGCGCTCGCGCCTGATCTGCTCGTACGCCTCATAGAGGCGGGCCACCTCCTCGGCCGGGCCGGGGGGCGTGCGGTGGTATTTGGCCGCGGCGGCCACGTAGTCCTCGGGGCCGATCTGGGTGACCTTGGCCCACTCGACCTCGGCCGCGATGTCCCGCAACTCGGACCGATCCGGATTTTTCCGGATCTGGCGGCAGGCTTCGATGAGGATCGGCAGCTTGGACTCGATCACCGAGGGCGCCGCGCCGCCGATGACCCGGGGCCAGAAGTAGGTGAGCTGGCGCAGCGCAGCCGCGTGGAACGTGCGGGCCTGCACGCCGGGAGCCCCCAGCGCCCTGAGCCGTTGCCGCAGCTCCCCCGCCGCCCTTGTGGTGAACGTCACAGCGAGCACGCTCCGCGCCTCGACGACGCCGCTGCGGACCGCGTACGCGATGCGGTGGGTGATCGCTCTGGTCTTGCCCGTCCCGGCACCCGCGAGCACGCACACGGGCCCGCGCACGGCTTCAGCCACCGCACGCTGCTCGGGATCCAGGCCGACCAGGACGTCATCCACGTTATTCACCTGTTCATCCTCCCAGCCGCTGGCGGTGAAGCACTTTATTCTGGCAACATGCGGGCCGACGTATGTTCATAGTCATCAGGATGCAAAGAACTGGTCTCTTCCCCCACAATGGGGCCGACCATGTGCATGGGGAAAGGAAGGCCGTGCGAACTGCGGTTTGCGTGGGCGCTCTGGCGCTCGCTGCCGTCGTGCTCACACCCGTAGCGGCGAACGCGACCAAGGAGCCCACACCTGCCCCCACCGTGAGCAGCCCCGTCGACGCTGACGGCCTCGGCGGCCTGGCCACGGAGAGCATCGCCTACGGCTCGCACCAGCGCCAGAACATGGACGTCTGGTGGACGCCCGACGGCCAGCAGCGGCCCGGGATCTTCCTGGTCCACGGCGGCTGGTGGTCCAGCGGCGACAAGAAGTACATGACGGAGATCACGCGCAGCTACGCCGAGCTCGGCTACACCGTCTTCAACCTCAACTACCGCCTGTCCGGCGACGCGGCCTGGCCGGCGCAGCGCACCGACGCGCTGACCGCGATCGCCACGGCGCGCAAGCACGCCGACCGGTGGGCGTTCGACCCGGGCAACTACGTGGTCGTGGGCTTCTCCGCGGGCGGCCACATCGCGGCGGCCGTGGGCACGTACGGCGACGGCATCAACGGCCTCAAGGGCGTCGTGGGCCTGTCGCCGATCATCTCCCCGCTGCGGGCCTACTCCGACGGCGAGAAGTCCACCGACCCCAACAAGCGCAAGCTCCGCACGGCCGCCATCCGCCTGGCCGGCGGCTGCGCGCCCAAGGGCAAGTGCTCGCGGGTGTGGGCCAGCATGGAGGTCGCCTGGCACGCCAGCCGCAAGGACGCCCCGATGCTGACGGTGCACTCCGACCACGAGTTCGTGCCGCCGGTGCAGAGCCAGCTGCTCAAGCAGATGCTCGGCCAGGTGGGCGTGCCGGTGACGGTGTTCACGGCGCCGGGGATCAACCACAGCGCCCCGCTCTACCGCGAGCCGGGCGTGGCCGAGCGCGTGCAGGCCTGGATCGCCGAGCGCATCGGATAGCGCGGCCGCCCACCGGCCCCACGCGGGGATTAACCGGGCACGTCGCGTTGTTGCATGGAGCGCCTGAATCTCTGACCCTGGAGGGATCTCCCAACATGGCGCTCACGGTCTACAGCACCACCTGGTGCGGCCCCTGCAAGCGGCTCAAGTCCCAGCTCGCCCGTGAGGGCATCAGCTTCAAAGAGGTCGACATCGATCGTGACCCCTCGGCCGCCGAGTTCGTGATGAGCGTCAACAACGGCAACCAGACGGTGCCGACCGTGGTGATCGACACGCCCAGCGGCCGCGTCGTGCGGACGAACCCCTCCGCTTCAGAGGTCAAGGCCCTGCTCGAAGCGGCCTGATCACCAGTCGCCGGTCAGCTCGCCGCCGTACCAGGTCTCGATGAGGCGGCGGGCGATCGACACGGGAGGCGGCAGGCGCAGCTCACCTGACTCCAGCGCCGCCGCCAGCTCCTCCCTCGAGAACCACCGGGCCTCGGCGATCTCCTCCGCGTCGGGGATGAGCATGGTCGTGGTGGCCTCGGCGAAGAAGCCGAGCATCAGGCTGCGCGGGAACGGCCAGGGCTGGCTGCCGAGGTAGCGCGGATTGACGACGGTGACGCCGACCTCCTCCGCCACCTCGCGGATGACGGCGTATTCGAGCGACTCCCCCGGCTCCACGAACCCCGCCAGGATCGACAGCCGCCCCTCCGGCCACTGGGGGCCGCGGGCGAGCAGGCAGCGGTCGTCCGGGTCGCGGATGAGCATGATCACCGCGGGGTCGACACGCGGGAAGTGCTGGCTGGAGTCCTTCGGGCAGACGCGGATGTGGCCGCCGGCCTGGACCTCGGTGCGCGTGCCGCAGCGCGGGCAGTATTCGTGCGTCGTGTGCCAGGCCTCCAGCGCCACCGCGAAGACCAGCAGCCCCGCGTCGCGGTCGCCGAGCAGGCCGCCGGCCTGACGCAGGCCGGCCGCCACCGGCTCGCCCTCGGGCGTGTCGCGCAGGCTCATCGGGATCGTCACCCGGCCGTTGCGCTCGCCGCCGGAGATGCCGGGCAGCGGCGCGGCCACCGCGAAGTAGGCCACCCCGCCTTCCACGCCCAGCAGGTAGCGCGGGCCCGGCGGCGCGTCCGCGGGGGTGAACAGCACCGCCTGTACCTCATCGCCCGTGCGGCGTACCAGAGTGTGGCCGTTGTCGATCACCAGCACCCTGGTCGCGGAGTCGGCCCAGGCCCGCTCCAGCCACTCTTCGTCGGCGCGCAACGCCGACGAACGATCCGTGGTGCCGCGCGCCAGCAGCAGCGGTCCGATGAGTTGCTCTTCCGCGGTGGTCTCCACTGGCCGCCCCTTCCAAATCCCATGTCATCCTATGACCTCGCACTTGGCCGCCGATTACCGAATCCGGGCCCCGAGGTGATCTCCGTGGGGCTAAGATCGACGAGTTAGGTTAGCCTTACCTGATTCATCCGGGGGTGCCTTCGCGTTGCGGCTCTACCTGACCGCGCTCAAACCGACCGATTCCGTGACGGACGGTTTCCTGCCTGCCGCCGAGGCGCTGGGCTGCGAGGTGACCGTCCTCACCGATCGGCCGGAGCGGCATCCGCGTGCGGTGGCGTGCGACGTACGCGATCCGCGCGCGCTGATCGACGCGATCGAGCATCTTGGCCGGCCGGACGCGATCTTCTCCAACTCCGACCACATCCAGGCGGAGACCGCGCTGGCCGCTGCCTACTTCGGGCTGCCCGGAAAGGACTGGCGGGCGTGCGCGGCCGCCAAGAACAAGTTCCTGATGCGTCGCAGGCTCCTTGAGGCGGGAATCGAGCAGGTCAGGTCGATTCGGCTCGCCCCCGGCGATCCGCTGCCGGAGGGCCTGCCCTATCCGGTCGTGCTGAAACCCCGGGAGGGTGTGGCCAGCGAGGACGTCCTGCTGGTCGAAAAGGATCTGGCCGGGGCCGTGGCGAAGGTCAGACGGCGCCGGCCGGACGAGGCGCTGGTCGTCGAGGAGTACCTCGAAGGGCCGCTGCGGACGCTCGAAACCCTGGGCGACGGCCACGAGCTGCGGGTGCTCGGCGGGTTCGGGACGACGCTGGGCGCGCTGCCGTACTTCGTGGAGGAGCGGCTCGACTGGGCGCCACGCGACGCGGGGCACGAGCACGTGCTGGCGGCCCTGCGCGCGCTCGGCGTGGGGTTCGGGGCCTGCCACACCGAGTACGTGCACACCCCGGCGGGCCCCCGCGTGATCGAGGTCAACTACCGCGTGATCGGGGACCACTGCGACTTCCTGCTGGGGGACGTGCTCGGGGTGCCGCTGTTCGAGTGGATCCTGCGGGTGCACCTCGGGGAGCGCGTGCCCGTCCTGCCCGGCACGTCCGGGTACGGGAGCGCGGTCAGCCTGATCGCGGACCGCTCCGGGACCATCAAGTCGGCGCCCGGCCACGAGTCCTTCACCGCCGGCGGCGTACGGCTGTGGCACCGGCCGCTGCGCGAGGTCGGCGAGGTCGTCTCCCTGACCCACACCAACCGCGACTACCTGGGCGTCGTACGGGCCGTCGGGCCCGATCGCGCCCGGGTGGACGCCGCCATCGAGGACTTCCGCTCCGCGCGGCCCTGGGTGGTGGAATGAGCGCTCGGGAGGCGTATCTGGCCGCCCGGGTGCTGGACACCCTCCTGCGCGAGGACTACGGCGGGTTGTCCGCGCGGATCACCAGGACCAAGGACAGCGTGGGCCTGCTGCTGGCGGACGGGCGGTGGGTCCGGCTCGCTCCCGGGGTGCTCTTCCAGGACTTCGTGGTCGCGCCGGACGAGCGGCTGGGGCTGGAGCAGGTCCTGGAGACGCTGGTCGAGGTCGCGGACCCGGCGGACGCGGAAGGGGTGGCGGCCTTCTTCGATGAGTGCCTGGCGGCGCTCACCGCCGCCGAGCTGCTCGACGCGCGGGCCGAGGAGGTGCTGGCCCGGGGGCCGTCCTACGAGACGCTGGCCGCGTTCGCCGACCATCCGGTCTATCCGACCTCCCGGGCCAGGGTCGGGCTGAGCGACGACGAGCTGCTGGCGTACGCGCCGGAGTTCGGGCCCTCGTTCGCGCTGCGCTGGGCGCTGGTCCCGCACGCCGCGCTCGCGCCGGGGTCCGCCGAGCGCCTGCCCGCCGACGTGACGCCTTCAGGGCCGGCGGGCGACGGCGTCCTGTTCCCCGTGCATCCGCTGACCGTGAACGAGGTGCGGAAGATCGACGGGGTACGGGTGCTCGACGAGTCCGCGATCACCGTGCGCCCCACGTTGTCCATGCGGACCGTCGAGATCGACCCGCGTACGCAGCTCAAGCTCCCGCTCCCGATCAGCACGCTCGGGGTCAGGAACCGGCGCTCGATCAAGCCGGGCACGCTGGCCGACGGCGCGCGGGCGGAGTCGCTGCTGCGCGAGCTGGCCGACCCCGACGTGCTGCTGGCCGACGAGCAGACCTATGCGCACGCGGGGCACGAATACCTCGCCTGGATGGTCCGGCGGCTGCCCGAGGGGAAGATCGTCCCGGTCGCCGCGCTGAACACCCCGGGGGTGCTCGACGAACTCGGGGACGTGCTGCCCGCCTACCTGCGGCTGCTGCTGCGCTGGAACGTACGGCTGTTCGTCCGGTACGGCGTGGCGCTGGAAGCGCACCAGCAGAACCTCGCGCTGGTCTTCTCCGGCGACCGGATGCGGCTGCTGGTCAAGGACAACGACGGGCTGCTGGCCTCGCCCGCGCGGCTGCGAGCGGCCGGCGTCGAGGTGCCGGGCTTCGCCGACGCCCGGATGCTGAACGACGACCCGCACGCGCTGGCCGACGTCTTCGTGACCATCACGCTCCACCTGGCGGCGGCGGCCGTGACGTTCGGGGCGCTCCCGCACGCCCGGGCGGCGGCGCTGCTGCGCGACACGCTGTCCGAGGCGCTCGACGAGTACGGCGACGACCCCATGGCCAGGCTCCTGCGCGCCAGGACGCTCGGCGCGGCCCGGCTGACCGGCAAGTCCATGATCACCGCTGGGACGCTCGTGGCCAAGGAGCGCTCGGGGGCGGGCGACATCAACAAGTTCTACGGCACCAGCGGGCCCAACTACCTGAGGAGAGCGTGAATGCGAGGAGTGGCCATCGACACGCCGTCCCTCCTGGCCGAGGAGGCGACGCTGGCGGCGCTGCTGCGCTGCTGCGTGCGGGAGGTGGCCGGGCCGCGCGGCCTGGTCTGGCCGGCTCCGCCGTACGTGCTGCTGCGGATCGCGGGGACGCTCCTGCGGGCCCGCGCGTACGGCGGGGCGGCGCTGCGCTTCGAGGGGCCGCCTGAGCGCCTGGAGGACGGCTCCTGGCGGCCGCTGACGGCCGATGAGCTGGTCCTGCTGGTCGAAGCCGATCTGCAGGGTGCCGGGGACAACGGCGAGTTCGCCGGGCAGGTGGCCGCGAGCCGGGCGGCCGTGGCCGCGATCCTGCGGGCCAGGGCCGAGGCCGTGCCGCCGGCCGATCCGTGGCTGGCCTCGGAGCAGGCGCTCGTCTACGGGCACCCGTTCCATCCCAGCCCGAAGGCGCGCGGCGGCTCCGGCTGGCTGGACTACGCGCCCGAGGCCCACGCCGAGTTCCCCCTCAGGCTGCTCGGCGTGCGGGAGGACGTGCTCGCCGAGGAGGGCGACGCGGCCGTGCTGGACTCGCTGGGCGCGGCGCCCGCCGGGTACCGGCTGCTGCCCGCACATCCATGGCAGCTCGGCCTGCTGCGGCCCGCCTTCGGGCCCGAGCTGCTCGACCTCGGGCCCGGTCCGTCCGTGCTGCCGACCTCGTCCGTGCGGACCGTGTACGCGCCCGACGCGGAGGTCTGCCTGAAGTTCTCCCTCGATGTGCGGATCACGAACTGCGTGCGGAAGAACGCCTGGTACGAGCTCGCCGGAGCCGTGGAGCTGACCTCGCGGCTGAGGCCGGTCTTCGACGAGCTGGCGATCAGGCACCCGGCCACCCGCTGGCTGCCCGAGCCCGGCTACCGCTCGGCCGCCCTGGGGACCAGGCTGCGCGAGGGCCTGGGCGTGATCGTCCGGCAGAGCCCGTGGAGCGTCTGCTCGCCCGGCGTGACCCCGGTCCTGGCCGCCGCCCTCGCCCTGGACGCCCCGGCCCGGGATCCGCTCGCGTGGTGGGCGGCGTACGTGTCGGTGGTCGCGCTGCCGGTCCTGGAGCTGTATTTCGCGCACGGCGTCGTACTGGAGCCCCATCTGCAGAACGTGCTCGTCGGCCTGGACGCGTCCGGGCTGCCCGTGCAGGCCGTCTTCCGCGACCTGGAGGGCACCAAGCTCGTCGCGGACCGCCATGACCTGGACGGCCTGCACCCGGAGGTGGCCGCGGCCCTCGCCTACGACGCCGGGCGCGGATGGGCGCGCGTGGTCTACTGCCTGCTCGTCAACCACCTCACCGAGATCGCGGCCACCCTCGCCGGCGCCGACGACGGGCTGCTGCGCGAGCTGTGGCGGACCGCCCGCGACCTGCTCGCCAAGCAGGCCGGCGACCTGGGCTGGCCGCTGCCGTTCTCGGACCTGCTGGCGGGCGCGCCGCTGCCCGCCAAGGCGAACCTGGGCGTGCGCTGGGCCAGGGCGGCCGACCGCGCCGCCGGGTACGTGCCGATCGCGAACCCGCTCGCGTGATCCCGCCCCGCGTCCTGGACGTCGCGCCGAGCCTGCCCGAGACCCCCGCCTACCTGTACGACCTGCCCGCGCTGGACGAGCACGCGGCGGCCGTGCGGCGGGCGATGGGGGCGACGGAGGTGTACTACGCCGTCAAGGCCAACCCGGACGCCGAGCTGCTGCGCGTGCTGGCCGGGCATGTGGACGGATTCGAGGTCTCGTCGGGAGGCGAGCACGCGCACGTCACGGGCCTGTTCCCCGGGACGCCGGTGGCGCTCGGCGGCCCCGGCAAGACCGACGCCGAGCTGCGCCTGCCACACCACCGCATCCACGTCGAGTCCCCGAACGAGCTGCGCCGCCTGCTCGCCACCGGCCTGGAGGCCGACGTGCTGCTCCGGCTGAACCCGGACCTGCCGGTCGAGGGCGCGGCGCTGACGATGAGCGGGCCGTTCGGCATGGATGAGGCGGGGGTCGCGGAGTGCCTGCCGCTGTTCGGCGAGCGCGTACGGCTGCGCGGCCTGCACACCCACCTCGCCAGCGGCCTGGCCGCCGGGCAGCTGCTCACCCTGGCCGAGACGCTGCTCGGCACCGAGCACGAAGAGGTCAACCTGGGCGGCGGCATGGCGGTCTCCTACGACCGGCCGGAGTCGAGGTTCGACTGGGCGGCCTACGGGGCGGGGCTGGCGGCGCTGCGCCGGGGGCGGCGGCTGCGGATCGAGCCGGGACGGGCGCTGACCGCGTACTGCGGCTACTACGTGACCCGGGTCGTGGACGTGAAGCGGGTGCGCGGCGAGGCGTACGCCATCGTGCTGGGCGGCACGCACCACCTGCGGACGCCGGTGACCAAGGGGCACGACCAGCCACTCACGATCCTGCCCACCGGCGCCGGGCCGGGTGTGACCGGCGAGCCGCTCACGGTCGTCGGCCAGCTATGCACCCCGAAAGACGTCTTCTCCCGAAATATCGTGACCTCTGCCCGAGTGGGGGACACGGTGGTGTTCGAGATGGCCGGGGCCTATGCCTGGAACATCTCCCACCACGACTTCCTCATGCACCCGAAGCCTTCTTTCCACTATCTGCGAGCTTGACCCCCTCGATCAGCTTGACCAGGCCCTCGGCGTCGAGCAGGTTCACCGGGCGGACGGTCCTGTTCGCGCGCACGTAGTGGAAGGCGGCCCGCACCTTCTCCAGCGGCACCCCCGCCAGGTGCGACCAGGCCAGCCGGTACGCGGCCAGCTGCACGGTCGCGGCCTTGGCCGCCTTCCCCTTGGGCGGCTCGCCCGTCTTCCAGTCGACGACCTCGTAGCCGCCGTCGGGCAGCTCGAACACGGCGTCCATCCGCCCGCGCACCAGCCGGTCGGCAATCATCGTCTCGAACGGCACCTCCAGATCGACCGGACGCCGATCCGCCCACTCGCTCTCCTCGAACCGCTCCTGGAGGTCCGCCAGCCGCACGTCCGCCTCCTCCGGCTCCTCGTACGGGTTGAGCTCGAAGTCGTCGATCAGCCGTTGCTGGTCCCACCGCGTCTCCAGCCACTTGTGGAACGACGTGCCGCGCCTGGCCAGCGGCGCCGGCTTGACCGGAACCGGCCGGCGGATCCTGCGGGCCAGCTCGCGGGCGTCGGCGGCCAGCGTGACCAGCGACGACACGGTCAGTTTGGACGGCAGCTCGACGATCGTGGCGGGCCGGCGGCGGTGCAGCTCGCGCTCGCGCAGCAGCAGGTCGGTGTCGCGTTCCCAGGCGCGCAGCCGCTCCTCCTCGAACGCCCGCAGCGGCTCGTCCTCGTCCTCCCCGGCGAGGGTGCCCGCCAGCGCGCTCTCGACCAGGCGGGCGCCGTCGAGCACGGACTCGTAGCGCAGGCCCTCGGGCGTCACCGGCCAGATGGCCTCGACGGGCTCGGCCAGCAGCGGGTTGCTCTCGCCCTCCGCGAGCTCCGGGGCCCAGAACGCGACCCGGTCGGCGGTGTCGCGGATCTCCAGCAGGAACTCCGACGGCTCCAGGGGCTTGGTGGCGCTGCCCCACCGGTAGCCGGAGGCGATGAGGTGGTAGTGGGCGCGGGTCACGGCCACGTACGCCAGCCTGCGCTCCTCCATCAGGTCGCGCTCGCGGCAGAGCTCGTCGAACGCGCCCAGCTCCTCCTTGCTCAGCCCGCTCAGCCTGGGCAGGTCGGCGGCGTCGCCGCGCAGGGCGTAGGGGAGCTTGCGGGGGTTCTCGGTCCAGCGGCTGTTCATGACCGGCGTGGCGGGGAACACGCTGCCCGTCGCGATCGTCCCCTTCGAGCTGATGAGCCGGGACAGGCCGGGCACGACCACGATCGGCCACTCCAGGCCCTTGGAGGCGTGCACGGTCATCAGCTTGACGCTGTTGCTCTCGCCGACCCGGCCGGCCTCCAGCCCGAACTCCTCGCTCTCCGCCGCCTGGAGGTAGGCCAGGAACGCGCCCAGCGTCGGATCCTCGGCGTCACCCGCGAACCTGGAGGCCGCGTCCAGGAAGGCGTCCAGGTCGGCCCGCGCCGCGAACGCGCCCACCGTGCCGCTGCGCGCGGCCACCTCGATGTCCAGGCCGAGCCTGCGCTCGACCTCGGTGATCAGGTCGGGCAGCGGCTGCGCGGTGTGCGCCCGCAGGTGGCGCAGCTCCTGAGCGAGCGCGACGAGCCTCGTGCGGGCCAGCGGCGAGAACGACTCCAGCCACGCCTCCCGGTCGGGCAGCTCGTCCAGCGCGTCCACCAGGCTGCCGCGCTCCTCGGCCAGGTCGGCCACCACCTGGTCGAGCGGGTCGGCCGCGCGGTGGCTCTCGCTCAGCTCGCGGGCCAGCTCCCTGGCGTACTCGCCGAGCACCCGCAGGTCGGCGGGCCCGATCCGCCAGCGCGGCCCGGCCAGCAGCCTGGCCAGCGCGTCGCCGGCCGTCGGGTCGTAGAGGACGCGCAGGGTGGCGACGATGTCGTTGACCTCGGGCACGGTCAGCAGGCCGCCGAGACCGACCACCTCGACCGGGATGTCGCGATCCTCCAGCGCCCTGCGCAGCGCGGGGAACTGCGAACGCTTGCGGGCCAGGATCGCCACGTCCTGCGGCTGGATGGCCAGCGTCTTCTTGCGCTCCTTCTCGCCCCAGGGCATGCCGTCGGGGGCGACCTCCTGGCCGAGGATCCTGGCCAGCCCGTCGGCGATCCACTTGGCCTCGTCGTCGGCGGTCTCGTGGAAGGCGCACGTGACGCGGCCCCTGTCGACGCGGTTGGGGCCGGGGACGAGCACGGGGACCTCGCGGGCCTCCATGCGCAGCGGGAGCTGCACGCGGGCGGCGACGTCGAGCACGCGGTCGCCGTTGCGGAAGCTGACGCTGAGCTGGCGGATCTCCGCCGGGTCGCCCGCGCTCGTGCGGAAGTCGCGGGGGAAGCGGCGCAGGTTGCCGGCCGAGGCGCCGCGCCAGCCGTAGATCGACTGGCACGGGTCACCCACGGCCGTGACCGGGTGGCCGCCGCCGTAGAGCGACCTGAGCAGGACGAGCTGGGCGTGGCTGGTGTCCTGGTATTCGTCGAGCAGCACCACGGAGAAGCGCGAGCGCTCGATCTCGCCGACCTCCTTGTGGTTGGCGGCGATCCTGGCGGCCAGCGACATCTGGTCGCCGTAGTCGATGACCTCGCGGCCGCGCTTGAGCCGCTCGTACGCCTCCACCAGCGGCAGCAGCTGCTCCCTCGCCGCATGGACGCTGAGCGGCTTGCGCTGGGCGAGCGTCGTCCTGCCGGGGAGCACGGCGTGCCGGCCCGCCAGCCACTCCCCCACCCGGCGCACGTCGGATGCGGTGCGCAGGTGCTCGGACAGCTCGCCGGCCAGCTCCAGCACGGCGGCCGTGACCGAAGGAGGGCCCAACTCGATCCGGTCCATCGGCCCGTCGTACATCGCCACCACCCGCGAGGCGAGCTGCCACGACACGGCGGGGGTGACCAGGCGCATGGTCGGCTCCAGCCCCTCGCGCAGCGCGTGGTCGGTGACGAGCCGGGCGGCGTAGGCGTGGTAGGTGGAGACGGTCGGCTCGTTGTCGAGCGCGCCCGGCGCGACCAGGCCCGCCTCCGCCAGCCCGTTGAGCCGCTCCCTGACCCTGGTGGCCAGCTCGGCCGCGGCCTTGCGGGTGAAGGTCAGGCCCAGCACGTTCTCGGGCTTGACCAGGCCGTTGGCGACCAGCCAGACCACGCGGCCCGCCATGGTCTCGCTCTTGCCCGAGCCCGCGCCCGCCATGACGACCATCGGCTCCAGCGGGGACTCGATGACCGTGGCCTGCTCGCGGGTGGGGGGCAGGACGCCGAGCTTGTCGGCGAGCTCGACGGGGCTCAGCACACCTGGCCCCCGTTGTCGTTGACCGGGCAGCTGGCCCTGGCCGCGCACGTGCGGCAGCCGTCGTTGACCTTGGCCTGGAAGAACGGGCCCGACATGCCGGTCGCCACCGTGTCGACCAGGTCGGCGGCCCAGCCGGGGTTCTTGTCGTCGGCCAGCGCGCCCTGTGTCTGCTCCATCGCGTCCTTCTTGCCGGCCGCCTTGCCGAGCTGGACCAGGGCGGCGCCGCCCGGCTCCGTCATGCCGTGCCGGGCGAACGCGCCGAGCAGCGCGGCGAGCTGGTAGACGCCGAGCTGCGGGTGCCGGTCGAGGTCGCCCGCCTTGGGCTTCGAGCCGCCCGTCTTGAGGTCGATGATCACCGCCCGGTTCTCGGAGTCGCGCTCGACCCGGTCGACGCGCCCCTTGATCTGGACTCCGTCCGAGACCATCGCGGTGAACGCCTCCTCCAGGGCCACGAGCTCGCGCGGATTTTCCTTGTGCCAGCGCAGGAACTTGCCGATCATCTGCTCGGCGACCTGGCGCTGCTTGCGGTTGTACCAGAGACCGCCGAAGTCGAGCTCGCTCCACACCTGGTCGAGGCGGTCGCCCAGGAGGTCTTCGCTGGGCAGGTCGGTGGCCGCGAGCACGGCCAGGGCGTGGATGATGTTGCCCAGGCCCTGGGCCGTGCTGGTGCCGGCCGCTCCGACGGCCGTCTCCAGGAGCCAGCGCAGGCCGCACTTGCTGAAGCTCTCGACCGCCGAGGGCGAGATGTTGACGATGTCGTCCGGCCAGCTCAGGGGGCGGTCGTCGGAGATGGGCGTGAGCGCGTACCAGTCGTTGGGGTGGGCGCCCTGCACCCCGGCGGCGGCCAGGCGGGCGAGCTGCTGCGCGGCCTTCTGGCGGAGCTTGGCGGGCTTGGTCGGGTCGGTCACGGCGCTGCGGAGGTCGGCGACCAGCGCGGACATGTTCAGCCAGCGGGCGCGGTCGTCCACCGTGGCCGACTCCACCGCGCCCGGCATCAGCTCCGACAGGAACCTGGATGGCCGCTCGTCGGTGTCCTCGCCGCCCACGGCGGTCACCACCAGCCGGTGCCTGGCCCTGGTGGCGGCGACGTAGAACAGCCTGCGCTCCTCGGCCAGCAGCTTGGAGGTCAGCGAGGCGGCGCTCGGCTGCGCGCCCTCCACCACCTCCACGAGGTCCTCCACACCCAGCAGCGAGCCGCGCAGCCGCAGGTCAGGCCAGACGCCCTCCTGCACGCCCGCGATCACCACGACGTCCCATTCGAGGCCCTTGGAGCGGTGGGCGGTCAGCACGCGTACGGCGTCGCCGTCGGGGGCCCGGTCGGCCAGCGTGTCGCCGGGGATCTCCTGGGCGGCCAGGTCGTCGATGAACACCTCGGGGCCCGCCTTGGGCATCCGGTCCACGAACCTGGCCGCGTGGTCGAACAGGGCCACCACGGCGTCGAGGTCCCGGTCCGCCTGCGCGCCTCTGGGGCCGCCCGCCAGGCTCTGCTCGGTCCAGCGTGGGGCCAGGCCGCTGCCGTTCCACACGGCCCACAGGAGGTCTTCCGCGGTGCCCTCCTCGGCCGCGGCCTGGCGGGCGGCCACCAGCAGCTTGGCCACGCGTTCCGCGGGGAGGGCTATGTGGGGCTCTATGCGGGTGAGCTCGCGGACGTCCTTGATCGCCGCGACCAGCAGCTCACCGGACGAGCGCGCCCCGGCCGGCCCCTCCGGCACCGTCTCGCCGTCCTCCGCCGCCACGCCCGTCCCGGCGTCGGCGTCCGTTTCCTCCTCAGGGTCCGGGTCGGGGCCGTCGGGCTCGGGTACGGCGTCGGACTGGGGTGTGCCAGGAGCCTCCGGCGGGGGTGCGTCCGCCGTCCCGGGCTCGTCCGCGAGGGCGTTCGTGGCCTCGTTCTCGGCGATCTTGAGGGCGCGGCGGAGGCGGCGTACGCCGATCATGTCCGTGCCACCGAGCGGCCCCGTCAGCAGCTCCTCAGCCACCCCCTCGTCGAGCTGCGCGGGATCGAGCGCCACCTTCAGCATGGTGAGCAGCGGCCGCACCCCGGGCTCCTGGGCGATCGGCACCTCGTCGCCCGCGATCATCGTCGGCACGCCCGCGTTGACCAGCGCCCGCCGCAGCAGCGGCACCTGGCGCTTGGCCGAGCGGACCAGGACGGCCATCCGGTGCCACGGCACCCCGTCGATCAGGTGCGCGCGCCGCAGCGTGTCGGCCACGATCGCGGCCTCCTGGCTGGTGCTGTCGGCCAGCAGCACCTTGACCTCGCCCGCCTCGGCCTCCGGCAGGGGCGCCAGCTCGCGGTGACCATGCTCCTGGCCGTAGACGTGGTCGGGCCTGGGCGCGACGGGCAGGCGGGCCGCGACCCGGCGGGAGGCCTCCAGCAGGTCGGCCCCGCTCCGCCGGCACACCCGCAGGGCCAGCACCGGCGCCTCGCGGCCGTCGCGGGCCGGGAAACGCTCGGGGAACTTCATGATCCCCTGCACGTCGGCGCCCCTGAACCCGTAGATCGACTGGTCGGGGTCGCCCACCGCGATCAGGTCGCGCCCGTCGCCGGCGAGCTGGTCGAGCAGGAGCTCCTGGGCCGGGTCGGTGTCCTGGTATTCGTCCACGAACACCACGTCGTGCGCCGCCCGCTCGCGCTCGCGCACCTCCGGCCTGGCCAGCAGCGCGGAGGCGGCCCCGATCAGCTCCGCGTAGTCGTAGGTCTCCTCCGGGTCGAGGTCGAACCGGTCCTGGTAGCGCTCGGAGAAGCGGCCGGCCGCCGCCCAGTCCTGGCGCCCGTGCCGCTTGCCGAGGTCGACCAGACGTTCGCCGTAGAGCCCGCGCTCGTTGGCGCGCGACAGGAAGTCGCGCAGCTCCTCGGCGAAGCCCCGGGTCTTGAGCGGCTCGCGCAGCGACACCGGCCAGTCGAGCGCGCCGCTCTCCAGCTCGCCGTGCAGCAGCCGCCGGATCTCCAGCAGCTGCTCGGGGCCGGTGAGCAGGCGCGGCGGGGCCTTGCCGTCGAGCACGGCCTCGCGGCGCAGGAGCGCGTAGGCGTAGGAGTGGAAGGTCAGCGCCAGTGGGGTGCGCGTGGTGCGGCGCAGCCGGCCGGTGACGCGCTCGCGCAGCTCTCCGGCGGCCTTCCGGCTGAAGGTGAGGATGAGGACGCGCTCGGGGTCGACGCCGCGGCGCTCGATCCGGTCGACGACGCTCTCCACGATCGTGGTGGTCTTGCCGGTGCCCGGACCTGCGAGGACGAGGAGGGGACCGCTCTGATGTTCGACCACGGCACGCTGGTGCTCATCGAGCACAGGGGGCACAACAGGTCCGCCGCTGCCACGCCGCACCAACCGCCAGGTCTGACCACTCACAGCACTAGATTCCACCAGACCACAGGGGTAGATCGTGCCGACTTGCCCGGTCTCCCCACGCGATCCGCCTACCGTATCGAGGCAAATATCCACTTTCGTGGCGACACGCCGCCAGCCCTGTTCGCCACGAGCGTCCTTCGCACGGCCATGAACCGCGATATATCTTGACAGCGAGCAGACGCGACATATCGTGTTGCGTAGGGGATCCAGGCAAGGGAGACGAGTCATGGCGAAGACCGGCAAGGGCTACAAGGGCATCGGCATGGAAGGCACGATCGCCCGCTGGTACGCCGTCAGCACCGCCAAGGACACCACCAGGTTCGAGGCGCAGCTCGCCCAGGTCAGGCGGCTCACCGGGGCGGGGAGCGCGATCTTAGAGGTGGCCCCGGGGCCGGGCTACCTGTCCATCGCCCTCGCGGGGACCGGCGACTACACGGTCACGGCGCTGGACATCAGCGAGACCTTCGTCCGGATCGCCAGAGGCAAGGCGGCCGAGGCCGGCGTCGAGGTGGACTTCCGCCTCGGGAACGCCTCCGCGATGCCGTTCGACGACGAGAGCTTCGACTTCGTCATCTGCTGCGCCGCGTTCAAGAACTTCTCCGACCCGGTCGGCGCGCTCCAGGAGATGCACAGGGTGCTGCGACCCGGCGGCCGCGCCCTCATCAACGACCTGCGCAAGGACGTGTCGAAGGAGGCGGTCGACAGGGACGTGGACGAGATGCGGCTCCGCGGGCTGAGCAAGATGTTCACCAGGTACGTCCTGCGCTCGGTGCTCCCGCGGCGGGCCTATCTCAAGAGCGAATTCGCGGCGCTCATCGGCCACACCCGCTTCCGCACCTTCGACATCCAGGAGACACCCCTCGCGCTCGACGTCGAACTGCGGAAGTGACTGGCCCGATCGCGCACACACGGAGCGTTCGCCCTTGTAACGTAGTGTCAACACTACGCCAGGGGGCGATGGCATGCGCTGGCAGGTCCACTCCGAGAGATCCCTCTTCGCCGACCCATGGCTGGACATCCGGGTCGCGGACGTCGAGCTGCCCGACGGGCGCCGCCTCGACCACCGGCTCGTGCGCACCGCGCCGGGCGCCGGGGCCGTCGTCACCGACGGCAAGGAGCGGGTGCTGCTGATCTGGCGGCATCGCTTCATCACCGACAGCTGGGGCTGGGAGATCCCGCTCGGCGGGATAGACGAGGGCGAGCAGCCCCTGGTGGCGGCGGCGCGCGAGGTCGAGGAGGAGACCGGCTGGCGTCCCGGCCCCCTGCGGCCCATGCTGTGCCTCCAGCCGACCAACGGGTTCTCCGACAGCACGCACCACATCTACCGGGCCGACACGGCCACCCACATCGGGCCGCCCTCCGACCCGTGGGAGGCGGAGCGGGTGGAGTGGGTGCCGACGAACGGCATCCGCAAGCTCGTCGAGAGCGGCGAGATCGTCTGCGGCACCACCATCTCCTGCCTGCTCTACCTGCTGCTCGAAAGCCCGCCCGGCGGCGCCGCACCGGCCGCGCGGGCACACCCCGGCACGCCCTGACGGGTGCGGGCACACCCCGGGCGCACCCTGACCAGGTGACCGGCCAGGGCTGCGCGCCCGGGTCAGGAGAACAGGTGATCGACCACGCGGGCGGTCGCCTTGCCGTCGTCGCGGGGGGCGAAGGTGGCACGGAAGGCCTCATAGCGGTCCGCGTGCGCGGCCGCCACCTCGTCGATCGACCTCAGCGCCTCCACCACCTCAGCCGACGTCGACAGCACGGGACCGGGCGCCAGCTCCCGCAGATCGAGGTAGAGCCCTCGCTTCGAGGAGTATTTCGCCAGGTCATAGCCGTAGAACACGATCGGCTTGCCGGTCGCGGCGAAGTCGAACATGGCCGACGAGTAGTCCGTCACCAGGACGTCGGCCACCAGCAGCAGGTCGGCCATGTCGGGGTAGGTGGTGACGTCGCGGGCGATGTCGGGGACGGCGGGCATGGCCTGCATCGGGTGGGCGCGTACGAGGATCTCGTGGTCGGCGCCCAGCGCCTCGCGGGCCTTGGCGAGGTCGAGCTTGACCATGGCGTTCTTGCGGTCGTAGTCACGCCACGTCGGCGCGTAGAGCACCACCCGCTTGCCGTCCACCAGCCCGAGTCGCTCCCTGATCGCCGCCGCGAGCGCGTCGCGGTCGGGCGAGTTGAGCACGTCGTTGCGGGGCAGGCCGCTCTCCAGGATCTCGCCCTTGTAGCCGAACGCCTTGCGCAGCACCGGCGTCGCCCACGGCGACTGCGACAGCAGCAGATCCCAGCCGCGCACCTCGGCCGCCTGCCGGTGCCAGATCGGCGGCCGGGGGTCGCGGGCCATGTGGGACTGGTCGTTGCCGATGCGCTTGGCCGGGGTGCCGTGCCACGTCTGCACCACCACCTGGTCCTCGCGAGCCCGGAACCAGGCAGGCAGGAACGCGTTGGTGATGATGTGGCGGGACCTGGCCAGGGCGGCGTGGTGCTCGCGGCTGCCCGCGCGGACCACACGCGCGCCGCCGGGCGGCACGAACGCACCGTCCTTGACGATCCAGATGTGCTCGCGGTCGTCGCCGCGCCGCAGCCGCTCCTCGTAGATGGCGCGGACGCTGTCGGCGTAGAGGCGGCCGTCGTTGACGACGTAGACGGTCGCGTCGGTCAGGGGCTCCGTGCGCTGGGCCGGGTAGAAGACGCGGCGCAGGACGTGGGTGCCCGCGACGCCCCGCTCGTCGGCCGGCCGGCCCTCCTCGACCGTCACCACCGGCACGTCGAAGCGCGTGGAGATCATCTGGAACGAGCGGCCGTCGAACGTGCGCGGCTCCTCGTCCAGGTCGGGCAGGGCGGCGTGGTCCATGCGCAGCGGGACGATCTCGCCGGATGGATGCCTGATCGACATGTTCCAGGTGCCGGACGCCAGCGGCACGGACTCGCCGAAGCGGTCCATGGACGCGGGCTCGACGCGTACGGAGAACTCCTCGCCGGAGCGCTCCATCGGCAGCAGGTAGGACAGCCCTGAGCGGTGCCGCAGCGTGAGCGTGCGGGGACCGGGCGCGTCGGGGTAGTGGCCGCGCAGCAGCAGCGCGGAGCCCTCCCAGACCGCGGAGGTGATCACCGGGCGGATGCGGTGGGCGGAGACGACCACGCGGTCGCGGCGGTCGCCGAGCACGGTGATCTCGCGGTCGCCCACGGGCGTGCGCGTCTCCACCAGGTCGGCGAGCATGACGGAGGCCGCCGGGTCGCCCTTGGGCTCGACCCAGAGCCGCCGCCCGTCCTTCTCCTGCAGCAGGGCGGGCACGGCCAGGCCGACCAGCACCTCCGTGCCGTCGCCCGCGGGCGTGAAGTCGGCGGCGATGCGGTGGCCGCCGAGCCGCGCGTGCCCCTTGGTGACCGTGCGGCCGGGCAGGAAGATCTTGAGCTCGAGCCGCTCGCCCGCCACGGACACGCCCGTCAGCTCGGCCCTGTTGGGCTGGAGCACGACCTGCAGCGCCCGGTCGGAGGTCCAGACCGGCCTGGCCCACCAGCCCGGCTTGAGCTTGCGCCCGGCGGGACGCTCCGGGCGGCCGGCCGAGGAGCCGCGCAGCAGGCCCGTGGCCCGCGCGCCCCGGCTCCAGAAGACGATCTCGGCCCGCCATGTCGTGGTGTCGGGCACCGTGGGGCGGTGACGCATCCGCCGGCGCACCCCGGACACCACGCCGCGCACGGCGCCGCGCCAGCGCAGCGGCCACGGGCTCAGCTCGGCGGAGAAGCCGGACCAGTCGTAGTTGCAGCCCGGCTCGCGGGCCCCGTGGGTGGCCTCGGGCGCGAGGACCCGGCGCGTGCGCATGCGGATGGGCGGCAGCCAGCGCGGCCCGCGCAGCACCACGGTCGCCCAGTTGAACCTGCGGCTGCGGACCGACAGCCCCGCCAGGTAGGCGAAGCCGGTGACGCGCAGCCTGCCGTTGACCCAGACGATGTCGTCGATGTGGGTGACCGGCACCAGGTCGGCCCGCCGCAGCCGGTAGAGGTCGGGTGGCAGCTCGTCGCGCAGGGGCAGGTCGGCGTACCAGCGCAGGCCCTTGCGGATGCGCTTGGACGGCTCGGCCGCGGCCGTCACGACCGTGGCCAGCGTCTCGCCCTCGACGAGCTCGGCGTCGGGGCGGTGCTCGATCAGATGGCAGATGACGCGGCGGGCGACCGGCAGGTCACGCTTGACGCCGGCGTCCACGGCCGCGAGATAAGGGCGGACGAGGTCGAGCATCTCGCGCCGCCGCGCCGCGCCGCGTTTGACCGCCAGCTCGATCCGCGCCCCGAGCGGGCCGCTGAGCACCTCGGTGTCGAACGCCGCGTCGCGGCCGCCGGGGCCGACCGCTCGCATGACCGCTTCGAGCGGCTCGCCACGATCGCAAAGATCCTGGACAGCCTTCAGGCGGTCGGCGAGCGACTCGCCGCCCTGGCTTCGGGCTGTGACGCCGGTTGCCATAGGGGTGGCACCGCCTTTCGGGCCGCCATCAAGTGTTCTGCCCATGGTAATGGGAGTCACATGTCACGGATTCGCCCGTTCGAGGAAAGCCCAGGTCAGGGCACTTACTGAAAATCCGCTGAACGCTTATCCGGATCGGCGCTCAACGTCCGTCCCATCGGGCCAGGCGCATGTTCACCCGCTCGCCACGCAGCGGGGTGCCCTCGTCCCGCCAGTGGGCCAGGCATCGTCGCAGGTGGTCGGGGGCGGCGCCGCTGCCGTCGGCGTGTACGACGCGCCACCACGGCACGCCGCCGCCCCACGTCGACATCACCTTGCCGACCTGGCGGGGGCCGCCCTCGCCCAGGTATTCGGCGATGTCGCCATAGGCCATGACCTTCCCGGGCGGGATGCGCTCGACCAGGTCGAGCACCCGCTCGGCGAAGGGGTTCATGGGCTCCATGCCGCCGGGCCCGCCTCGATGATCTCGTCGAACTTGCCCAGCTCCATCACGCCGCCGCCGCTCACGACCTCCATGATGCCGTCGCGCAGGGCGTAGAGCTCGCCGTCCTCTCCCACGAGCCGGGCTCCGAGCACGGCCGACAGCCGCAGGAGCTGGGCCACCTGCCAATCGGAGCCGGGCTCGCCGGCCAGCTGGCCCTGCCAGCGGGCCACCACGTGGGCGGCGCCCCAGTGGCGGGCCACGATCTCGTCAGATCCGCGCAGCTCGAAACCGGCCGGCGCGATGGCCTTCGCGAGCTCCGCGAAGGCGAGTGGCGACTCGCGCACCACCCGCAGCTCGTATCCCATGACGCGGGACCATAGCGGATCTTTACACCGTCCGACGATCGGAGCGGTCCACACCGGTACGGGCCCCCTGAGCCCGGGGCCGCGCCGGATCGGCGGCGCTCACTCCTTGCGCTGGTTGAGCACGACGATCGCGCCGCAGAACGTGACCAGCGCCACCAGCAGCCCGCCCCCGTACAGCCACAGCCGCCACGGGTCGGGCCCCGGCCGGGTCGGCACCGGCGAGTCCTCGCCCTTGCCGAAGTGGTCCACCCCGGGCACGATGCTGCGCTGCTCGCCGGTCAGCCGCTCCGCGGCGTTGAGCGCGGCGGCGGCGTCGACGACGCCGTAGCCGGTCTGGTCGTCGTAGCCCGCGGCGGGCCTGCCCCTGGCGCTCGACGCGAGGGCCTGGGCGACCTGCTCGGGCGGCAGGCTGGGGTAGCGCGCCTTGAGCAGCGCGGCCACGCCCGCCACCAGCGCGGCGGCCGAGCTGGTGCCCTCCGACAGCTCGTAGCCGCTCTTGCGCTTGACCACGGGCACGTCCACGCCTGGCGCGGCGACGAGCACCGACAGGTTGTCGCTGCTGAACGTGGCCCGCTTGCCCTGCTTGTCGGTGGCCGCCACGCCGATGACCCCCGGATAGCCGGCGGGGAAGCTCCAGTAGGAGGTGCCGTTCTCCTTGGCGTAGGTGGTCTGGCCGTCGTTGCCCACGGCGGCGACCAGGACGACGCCCTTGCCGAGCGCGTAGGAGACGGCCTCGCGCTCGGACCGGAGCGGGCCGTAGGAGCCGATCGACATGCTGACGACCTGGGCGCCGTGGTTGGTGGCGTAGCGCAGGGCGCGGGCCAGCGGGCTCTCGGATGAGGACTGATCGTCCTCGATCGGCGGGACGCCGGCCACGGGCTCGTCGTCCACGGCCAGGGGCAGCGACAGGATGCGGGACTCGGGGGCGATGCCGATGAAGCCGTCGCCCTCTCCGGAGCCGGCGATCAGGCCGGCCATGGCGGTGCCGTGCCTGCCGGGCGGCATCTCGCGGGTGATCGCGCCGGAGGTCATGTCGGGGCCCGCGCTGACGCGGCCCCGCAGCTCTTTGACCTGGAGGTCCACGGCGCTGTCCACGACGGCGACGGTGACGCCCCCGCCCTTGGTGACGGTCCACGCCTGCTCGACGTTGAGCGCGTCGAGCACCCACTGCTGCTGGTCCCGTACGGGGTCGGCGTTGGGTCCTGCCAGGAGCAGCAGGGCGGCGGCGAGCGTGCGTACGGCGGTCAGCACACGTTCCCCTGGGTGCAGGGCGGCACCTTGGGCGGGTCCGCCAGGAAGTAGGCGATCTGGTTGCCGATCGACTTGGCCGCGGGCCACAGCTCGCTGTGCAGGATCTCTTCCGGCGGGATGGCGGCCCTGGTCCGCCCGTCGGTGTAACCCGCCGTGGAGAAGACGATGTACGGGCCCGCGCCCACCCAGCCGGTGCGCTGGCGCTGCTCGACGCCGAAGCGTTCGGTGACCGTGCCGGGGAAGGCCACGGGCAGCACGCCGACGCGGTCGTCCTGGCTGAGCTCCTCGGTCGCGGAGACCCTGGACTCCTCGTCCTTCAGCACGGCGACGCCGACGGTGAAGACGAACGAGGCCGTCTGGTCGACGTAGGTGGCCCGCAGCATGGTGACGCAGCCGTGGCTCTCCAGCACGCCGGCCACGGAGGCGTCCACGCCCTTGGCGCACTCGGTCTCGGGGGCGATGCCGACGCGCCTGGCGTACTGCTGGGCCCGGTCGAGCCCGAGGTATTTCACCTCTTCGGGGAAGACTCCGGTGGCCGGCCACGCCTGCCAGCGCCGGGCGATCTCCTCCTGCTTGTACTGGTTCTGCTCGGAGGGGGTCAGCGGGCGCGAGCGCGTCTCGGCCAGCAGCCCGACCGTGCCGAGCAGCACGATCACGGCCGACACGGCCACGATGACACCCAGCAGCACCACGAACACGCGGCGATAGCGGATCCCCTGCCGGAGCTCCTCCAGCTCGGCCCGCTCCTTGGCGGCCGTGCGCCGCCGGGAATCGGCCGCCGGCCAGGCACGCACGCGTGACCGGCGGCCGGCGGAGGCGCCGAGCGGGTTTCCCCGTCCCTGTGCGGCTTCTCCCCCGGCGCGCGGTAGCCCTGAGGTCGACCTACGTGCCCTCACCACCGCCTCGTTCCGTGCTTCATCGCCTCACCTCGTGAGGCGCCTCGGTCGCCCGGATGCCGCTGTCATCCCCCGTCGCTCTGGGAGCTGCGCTCTGGCCGCTCATCCTCCAGCCGACGGCGCTCCTTCGCAATCGCATCGTGTCTATTTCGTCCCCCTAAGTTGACAGATCATGCGTCTTGTCAGCTGTGCGCCCTGCGTACGCGCCTGACCAGGACGAATATGACGGCCAGGGACGCGAGGGCGCCGACGGCCGCTGCGGCGGCGATCGCCGCGTAGACGGTGACGCGCTCCTCGTCCCTACGGATGATCTTGATCGGGGCCGGTTCGGCACGTACGGCCCTGGCGGGGTCCTGGGCCTGGGCGCCGGCGGCGGTCTCGGTGTGCGTCGCCAGCCGACCGGCCTCGGTCAGGGCCTTGGCGGCGTTCACGACGCCGAAGCCGGTGGCGGTGTCGTAGCCGCCGGGCGGGCGGTCGGTGGCGCTGGCGGTCAGTGCCTGCGCGACGACAGGCGGTGACATGCGCGGATATTTGGCTTTAATGAGGGCGGCCACGCCGGACACCAGCGCGGTCGCCTGCGACGTGCCCCTGCCGACCCAGTATTCGTCGCCGGGGCCCGCGCCCATGATGTCGACGCCGGGCGCGGCGACCGTCACGGAGGAGTTCCAGTTGGAGAACGTGGCCCGCCGCAGCCGCCGGTCCGTCGCCCCGACCGAGACGACTCCGGGGAACGCGGCCGGGTAGGAGTAGGGGGCGAAATCCCCGTCGATCTTCCTGTCGCCGTCGTTGCCCGCGGCGGCGACCAGGACGACGCCCTTGGAGATGGCGTAGCGGATGGCCGCCCGCTCCTCCCTGGTCGCCAGCTCCTTGGAGATCGACATGTTGATCACGTCCGCCCCCTCGTCGACGGCGTAGCGAATGCCCCGGGCCACCACGTTCTCGAAGCGTTCGGCCGAGTTGAACTCCCTGAAACCCGGCTCCTCGTCCTCAAGGATGACCCTTACTGACAGTACGTCCGCTTCTGGCGCCACGCCGATGATCCCGAGTCTTCCCTCGCGGCCGTGGCCGTGCCCGGCGATCAGCGAGGCCATGTACGTGCCGTGCAGCCGGCGCGGGGCGACCCCCGGCGGGTTGGCGCCATCGGTGAAGTCCTTGCCCACGCGCACCGACCCGGCGAGGTCGCGGTGGCGGGGATCGACGCCGGAGTCGAGCACGGCCACCGTCACGCCCGCGCCCTGGCTGACCCGCCACGCCTGGGTCAGCGCCAGGGTCCTGATCACCGGCCGCTGGCCGCCGCGCACGTCGTCGGCCCAGGCCGGCGCGACGCCGAGCAGCAGCAGCGTCCCGGCCAGCGCGACCGCCGCGCCCCGTCTCAGCACCGCCGCCGCCCCCTGGCCACGCGCGCCACGCGGCTGGGGCCTCGCGACTCCCCCGGCGCCCGGCCGGGGCCTCGCGACTCCCCCGGCATGCGGCCAGGGCCTCAGCACTGCCACTCCTCGGCCGCGCAGTCGGGCATCTTGGGGGTGCTCAGCTCGGACAGCACGCGCTCGGACATCTCGGTGGCGAAGGCGAAGATGGCCGGCCGCTGCTCGCCCGAGGTGTCCGCGGGCCGCCCGTCCACCTGCCCGGCCGTGGTCAGCACCAGGTACGGGCCCGCCTGCCGGACCGAGCCCGCCTGGCGTACGGACGGCGTGAACCGGTCGGACACCGTGCCGCGGAAGGCCAGCGGATACAGCCCGGGCACCGGCTTCCCGGTGTCGGCGAAGGCCGACCTGGCGCGGACGGCGCCCAGCTCGTCACGCAGCGCCACCACGCCGATCGTGACCAGCACGCCCCGGAGCGCGTCGATGTAGGTGGCCCGCAGCACGCCCTTGCAGCCCGCCTTGCGCAGGGCCTTGGCCGCCTTGGCGTCCACGGGGTCGCACCCGGTGCGCGGCGAGATGCCGATCCTGCTGGCACGTTCCTGGCCGCCCTGCTCGGCGGAGTACGGCAATGTGGCGGGGAAGATACGGCCCGTGGGCCAGCTGCGCCAGCGCTCGGCCACCTCGCGCTGGGCCGCCGCGTGCAGCTCGGCCGTGCTCGGGCCGCGGGTCAGCTCGGTGCCCGCCGCGCTGCCCGCCACTCCGGCGGCCACCGCGCAGATCAAGGTCAGCGCGGAGGCCACCACGAGCGTGGGCCAAGGGCGGGCGGAGCTCACTGCTCGGACCTCCTGACGGTGAAATCGCTCACCAGACCACCCCCGCTGTCGTCCTCAGCAACACCGTAGCGGCAGTCCATGTCGCAAATTTTCCATCAGGAACGGGGATGTCCAGGGGACATCCCCGAAAACCATCAGTAACTGGGCAGACTCGGGTCCACGGTCTTGACCCAGCTCAGCACGCCACCGCCCACGTGCACGGCGTCGGCGAACCCGGCGCTCTTGACGACCGCGAGCGCCTCGGCCGAGCGCGCGCCCGACTTGCAGTGGAGCACGATCTTCTTGTCCTGCGGCAGCTTCTCCAGGGCCGAGCCGTTGAGGAACTCGCCCTTGGGGATCAGCGTGGCGCCGGGGATGGAGACGATCTCGTACTCGTTGGGCTCGCGGACGTCGACGAGGAAGATGCTCTCGCCGTTGTCCTGCATGGCCTTGAGCTCCAGCGCGGTGATCGTGGAGCCGCTGGCGGCCTCCGCGGCCTCCTCGGAGACCGCGCCGCAGAACGCCTCGTAGTCCTCGAGCAGCTCGGTGACCGACGGGTTCTTGCCGCACAGCACGCACTCGGGGTCCTTGCGGACCTTGACGTCGCGGTACTTCATCTCCAGGGCGTCATAGATCATCAGCCGCCCGACCAGCGGGTCGCCGATGCCGGTCAGCAGCTTGATTGCCTCGTTGACCTGGATGGAGCCGATCGACGCGCACAGCACGCCGAGCACGCCGCCCTCGGCGCACGACGGCACCATGCCGGGAGGCGGGGGCTCCGGGTAGAGGCAGCGGTAGCAGGGGCCGTGCTCGGCCCAGAACACGCTCGCCTGCCCGTCGAAACGGTAGATCGAGCCCCAGACGTACGGCTTGCCGAGCAGCACCGCGGCGTCGTTCACCATGTAACGCGTGGCGAAGTTGTCGGTGCCGTCGACGATGAGGTCGTAGCCGGAGAAGATCTCCATGACGTTTTCCGTGGTCAGAGCCGTGTTGTGAATCACGACCTCGACCAGCGGGTTGATCTCGCGGACCGACGCCGCGGCGCTCTCGGCCTTCAGCCGGCCCACGTCGGACTGGCCGTGGATGATCTGGCGCTGCAGGTTGGACTCATCGACCACGTCGAAGTCGATGATGCCGAGGGTGCCGACGCCCGCCGCCGCGAGGTACATCAGCGCGGGCGAGCCCAGGCCCCCGGCGCCCACACACAGCACCTTGGCGTTCTTCAGCCGCTTCTGCCCCGCCATGCCCACATCGGGAATGATCAGATGGCGCGAGTAGCGGCGCACTTCGTCGACGGTCAGCTCTGCGGCCGGCTCGACCAGCGGTGGCAACGACACTTTCTACGCTCCCGTTTACAGGGGGTCTTATCTCACCTTGAAACCTAGCTGGCGAGTGGGGCATTCCCCAATCGAGTCTCACCGATCAGACGGCGTGCCTCGGCCGCCACGACCTGCGGCGTCTCCATCATCGCGACGTGCCCCGCCGTCGGCAGCAGCACGAGCCTGACCTGCCTGAACGTACGGTACGCCTTCGCCGCCATGGCCGGTCGCACCAGGCGGTCGTGCTTGCCGTGCACGATCAGGGCCGGCACCTGGATCTTGGCCGCCTGGCTCCACAGGTTGTCCTCGCCGCGCCGGAAGTACTCGGCCACGATGCCGCGGGCCGAGCCGATCATGGCCTCACCCGCGTACGGCAGGTCGTCCCGCCTGCGGAGCTCCTCGATCGCGTCGCGCAGGCGGATCGGGTGCACGGCGTTCGCGTTGGCCCAGACCATGGCGAAAGAGGCGTTGATGCGCTGCTCGGCGGGGAGCAGGCGCATCTTGCTCGCCACCCACTCCCCCAGCCTGGGCAGAGCGGCGGCGGCCACGCGGGCGGGGCCGTACCTGGGGAGCAGGTCGGGCAGTGCGGGCGAGATGAGCGTGAGCGAGCGGACCAGGTCGGGGCGGGTGGCGGCGACCCTGACGGCGATCGCGCCGCCGAGCGAGTTGCCGAACAGGTGGGCCGGGCCCGTCCGTTCCATCAGCTCCGTCACGGCTCTCGCGTGGCCCGCGACGGTGTAGTCGCCGTCGGCGGGCGCGGGCGAGAAGCCCGCTCCCGGCAGGTCGGGCGCGTGGCCGTCGACCGTGTCCTTGAGCTCGTCCATGAGGTCGGTCCAGTTGGTCGCCGAGCCGGCCAGCCCGTGCACGAAGACGGCCTGCTCGCGGGTGCCGGCTCCGAGGTCCGACCGGCTGCCTCCGGGCGCGTCTCCGGGCCCGCCTCCCAGCCCGTCTCCGAGCCTCTCTCCGAGCCTCTCTCCGGGGCCGTCTCCGGGCCCGTCACCGAGGCCGTCCCCGGGCTTGTTACCGGGGCCGTCCGCTGGGCTCTCGCCTGGGATCGGACGCGTCGATCGGACGTACACCGAGCCGATCATGCGTCCCGGCCAGTGCGGGATCGGCTCCACAGCCATGCTTTCCTCCTCGTCGTTCTTTCCACGATAACCATCGCGCCTAGGCGGGGTCCGTATTCCGTACAGACCGGTTTTTACCCCGATTTTTCAGGACATCAGGGCGAATATGTCCCGACGTACGGACAGGGGGAACGTCATGCGCTTCAGCCGCATCGCCGCCGCGCTCGTGGTGGCGGCCGTCGCCGGAGGAGGGCTCGTCGTGACGGGCGCCGCGAGCCCGGCGAGCGCCGTCGCCGTCCTCGACCGGCCGGGCTGCGGGTATCGGGTCGCACACGTGCGGACCCGGCTCAACATCCGGGCCGTGCCCGGGGGCGGATCGGGGACAAGCTCTATCCCGGGGACCGTACGCGGGGCAGTTGCAAGAAGTTCGGCCAGTGGCGCCGGGCCCACGGGACGCACATCGGCCGGAGGGGGTTCGCCTTCGGCCACTATCTGAAGAAGGTCGGCAGGCGCTGATCGCCCCTTCTGGGCCGCGGGCTGCCGGCGGGTTCGCGGCCTCCGGTCCGGGCTCCCCGTCGCCGCCCGGCTATTCGGGCATATCGGCATATTTCGCTGCATAGATGTCTAATCGATCTCATGACAGGCCAACGGTGCGGCAAAAGCCGACGTTTGCCGTTTATGGCCGTCAAGGCGGGAAACCATCAGATCAGCAGTACTCAGCGTGACGTCAAAGGTACTCCCCGTTAGTGGCGGGACAAGCCCGAGACGACCGCCGAGCACCGCGCGAAGCGGAGGACATCTCCAGGGACGGCACCATGCCGCCCCTGGAGAATGATGGCCGCCGCCGCGTCAAATGACAGATCTCGCCGGCCATGCCGGTGGGCGTCAGCATGCCCGGTGATTCACCATTACGCCGGACTGCGACGCCATTTCGGCAGGAGCGAGAATGTCCGGCGTGGCGGCAATTTATATGTCCGCCGAATTTCGCGTTCACGAGTGGGACACAGGCGAGGGCAGCACTGCTCGCGCGCATCCGGCCGACCCCATCAAGGAAAGCCCGCACGTCGGTGCGTTCACCGCCGCCTGCTTCCGCTCCGCCATCGCGGAACAATCGGACATATCATGCCATTTCATTCGATAGATGTTTAATGCGAGCAATAAGAATGTTAATGTACAGCAAAATAGGGTGATTCCTGTTTGCTCGCCCGCAGCCCCGGAAATGACTTTCATTGGATGACTCTTCAGCAGCCGTCCAAGACCTGTTTTCAGGTACCCGGAAACGTCGAGAACGGGGCAATCGATCCTTAGGGGGAAAACGCAATGCCCAAGCTCAAGAGTGTTATCGCAGGCCTCGCCATCAGCACCGCGCTGACCGGCGGTGTGGTCAGCGCGGGCGCGGCCACGACCGCGGCCAGCGCCGCCACCCCGGTCAACGGTCCGTCCATCCTCATGTCGGACGACTGGGGCTGGGGGGGTCACCACCACAACCGTCGTCACCACCGCTGCGGCAACCGTAACCACGGTGGCGGCGGCTGGGGTTGGGGCGGTGGCTGGGGTCGTCGTCACAACCGTAGCGGCCACATCTGCATCGTGATCCGCAACGACAACCGGAACGACAACAACGACCACGACCACCACGACCGTCGTCCCACCACTAACAACACGCAGTGGTAGCCGTCTACTGATGGCGCAGGAATGAGTGCTCGTACTTTCATGGGCGGTCGTCGTTCGCTGGAGAGTGGATTTCGGCTGGTGCATGGCGGGCTCTCGGGAGCGGTCCGCGTTTCTGGGCGCGGTTCGACCTGAGGTTCATTTCTCCTCGTATCACGGCATCTTCTGGTGAGGGCCTCGCCGGCTTAGTCCGGCGGGGCCCTCACTGCGTTTTCCGGCCATACTCCGCCGCGGGCTCATATGCGGTGCCGCGCGGGCTTATATGTGATGGCGGGCCGGGTGATTGTCATGGGCGGGCCTGGTGTCGGGCAAAAACTGGCAATTCCGGTTTGTTGGTTTTTCGGCCGGATATATGCAGGATGCGGGGGATTGGAGACGATCGTCCGCAGCGTTTCCCCGGCACACCGGCTAATGCAGCCGGCCGTCTCGGGGAGGCGCGGGGAACGGGGCAATCGATCCTTTAGGGGGAAAACGCAATGCCCAAGCTCAAGAGTGTTATCGCAGGCCTCGCCATCAGCACGGCGCTGACCGGCGGCGTGGTGAGCGCGGGTGCCGCCACCACCGCGGCCAGTGCGGGTGCGGCTGCGGTCAGCACCAGCACCTCCGTCCTCACGGGTAACGGCTGCTGGTCCTGGCGCCGTTGCGGTGGCGGCGGCTGGGGCTGGGGTCGGGGC
>NZ_VCKX01000126.1 GCF_005889725.1 Nonomuraea zeae | reverse complement strand
GTTCGCGTCCGCCGGGCGGGTCGCCCGCGTCCGGCCCCTGGCCCGCCGGGCCACCCCGCCGCTCCCGCCCACCCGGGCCTGCGGGGACATCACCCTCGATCCGGCCCGCCGCACCGTGTTCCGGGCCGGCCGCCGCGTTGACCTGAGCGCCAGGGAGTTCGCCCTGCTCGAATGCCTGCTCGCCGTGCCCGGCCTGGTCATCTCCGCCGAAGAGCTGCTCGAACGTGTCTGGGACGAGGCCGCCGACCCCTTCAGCAGCGCCGTCAAGCACACCATGCACCGGTTGCGGGCCAAGCTCGGCGACCCGCCCGTGATCGAGACCATCCGCGAAGGCGGCTACCGCATCGGACCGTCGTGACCTCCCGGCAGCCGGCCAGAAGGTCCCTGCAGACGCGGCTCGCGCTCGCCTACGCGGCGGGCATCTACGCCGCCGGGGTCCTGGTGGTCGTCTTCGTCGACGTCCCGCTGGCCAGCATCGAGGCGACCGTCCCCCAAGGCCGCCCATCGCCGAGCGCGATCACCGAAACCGGGCCCGGGATCAGCCTGCCCCAGCTCCTCATCGGATCCGCCGCCGCCCTGGTCGTGCTGATTCCCGTCGCCCTGGCTCTCGGCTGGTACGTCGCCGGCCGCTTCCTGCACCCGCTGCGCGCCATCACCGCCACCGCCCAGAGCATCTCCGCCGGAAACCTCCACCGGCGCCTGGACCTCGGCCGGCCCGCGGACGAGCTGACCGAGCTCGGCCACACCCTCGACGACCTGTTCGCCCGCCTGGAGGCCTCCTTCGACGCCCAGCGCCACTTCGTCGCCAACGCCTCCCACGAGCTGCGCACCCCGCTGGCCGGCCTGCGTACCCTCCTCGAAGTCGCCCTCGCCGACCCCGACGCCGACGCCGGCACCCTGCGCTCGGTCTGCCAGGAGGCCCTCGCCCTGGGCGGACACCAGGAACGGCTCGTCCAGGCACTGCTCGCCCTGGCCAGCAGCGAGCGCGGCGTCACCCGCTGGGACACCCTCGATCTCGCCCACGTCGTCGAAGGAGTGCTCGCCTCCCGCCGCGGCCAAGCCGCGCGGAGAGGCGTCGACCTGACCGGCCACCTGACGCCCGCGGTGACGGCCGGCGACCCGGGACTGATCGAGAGCCTCGTCGCCAACCTCATCGACAACGCCGTCCGCCACAACCACGCGGACGGGCACGTGCAGGTCACTACGCGGACCTCCGGCACGCAGGCGATCCTCACCGTCACCAACAGCGGGCCGGTCATCCCCGGCGACCAGCTCCAGCGCCTCTTCCAGCCCTTCCAGAGACTGGCGCCCGAACGCCACGGCCACCGCGACGGCTACGGCCTCGGGCTCGCCATCGTCAACGCCGTCACCCAGGCACACCACGCCACCCTCACCACCAGGGCACGCCACGAAGGGGGCCTGTCCATCACCGTGCGGTTCGCGAGCCATCCCTGACGCGCGAGCTGCTGTCGCAGGTGAGCAGGCGCACGACCCCGCTCGGCAGCGAGCCGCCCGGATTCTCATCCGGCGGAAAGACTTCCTGTCGAACTGACAAAAAGTTATGGTGGGCTCATGCCCGACGACCCATGGCAGCCGCCGCGCATCCTGCTCGCGGTCGACCTGGTGATCCTGACCCTGCGCGACGCGCGCCTGCACGTCCTGCTCGTCGAACGCGGCGTCGACCCGTTCCTCGGGGCCCTCGCCCTGCCGGGCGGCTTCCTGCGCGACGAGCACGAGGACATCGAGGCGGCGGCGCGGCGCGAGCTGTCGGAGGAGGCGGGCCTGACCGACGTACACCTGGAGCCCCTGGCCGTGTACGGCGAGCCGGGCCGCGACCCGCGCGGCCGCGTCGTGTCCGTCGCCTACCTGGCCGTCGCGCCCCGCCTGCCGGAGCCGGTCGCCGGCACCGACGCCGCCGGCGCCTCCTGGACCCCGGTGGACGACGCCCTGGCCCCGGACGCGAAGCTGGCGTTCGACCATCGCCGCATCGTCATCGACGGGGTCGAGCGCGCGCGTACCAAGCTGGAGCACACCGCCCTGGCCACCGCGTTCTGCCCCGAGACCTTCACCATCTCCGAGCTCCAGCAGGTGTACGAGGCCGTCTGGGGCGTCAGCCTCGATCCCCGTAACTTCTACCGCAAGGTCCAGGGCGCCCGCGGCTTCATCGTCGCCGACGGCCCGATGCGCAAGACCCCGAACGGGCGGCCCGCCCGGCTCTTCAAGGCGGGCCCGGTCCACGTCCTCATCCCCCCGATGACTCGGCCTTAGGAGGTCGATGGTCATGATCGTGATTCTCACCGCGCTGGATCTGGAGTATCAGGCCGTCCGCGAGCACCTGACCGACCCGCGCGTGCACCGCCACACCGCCGGCACCCGTTTCGAGCTCGGCCGCCTCGCCGGCGACGGGCGCCGGGTGGCCCTGGGCCTGGTCGGCAAGGGCAACCATCCGTCCGCCGTGATCACCGAGCGGGCGATCGCCGAGTTCTCGCCGTCGGCGCTGCTGTTCGTGGGGGTCGCCGGAGCCCTGTGGCCCGGCGTCGGCCTCGGCGACGTGGTGGTGGCCACGCACGTGTACGGCTACCACGGCGGCACCAGCGAGGACGACGGGCTCAAAGCCCGCCCCCGCGTCTGGGAGATCGCCCACGAGACCGACCAGATCGCCCGCCACCTCTACCGCACCGGGACCTGGACCGGCCGCCTGCCCGCGGGCGCGGCCGTGCCCGCGGTGCGCTTCGGCCCGATCGCGGCCGGCGAGGTCGTACAGGACTCCGCGATCTCCGCGCACGCCCAATGGGTGCGTCAGACCTACAACGACGCGCTCGCGATCGAGATGGAGGCGGCCGGGGTGGCGCAGGCCGCCCATCACAACAGGTCGCTGCCCATGGCCGTGGTGCGCGGCATCAGCGACCGCGCCGACGGCACCAAGACCGCGACCGACGGCCTGAACTGGCAGCCGAAGGCGGCGGCCAACGCCGCCGCCTTCGCCGTGGCTCTCGCTCAGGAACTGGCCGCGGAGCACGAGAACCACCCGGTGAGCAACGCGAGCGACGCGAGCGACGCGAGCAAGGCGAGAGAGGCGAGAGAGGCGAAACGCATGACCGACAGCGTGAAGAACGTCGCCCGCGACAACGCCCGGGTGGGCGTGCAGGCCGGGCACATCCACGGAAACGTCACCATCGGCCAGCCGCCCCAGACCCGGGCGAGCGACCCGGCCGCCCAGCTCGCCGAGCTGCGCGATCGGCTGGCCAGGGCGCGCAAGGCCCAGGAGGTGGACGAGGACACCTTCACCGCGGCGGAGGAGGAGATCGCCGTCGCCGCCGAGTCGCTGTCCGAGAGCACCGAGGAAGGCAGGAGCAAGGCGATGATCGCGCTCAAGAAGCTCCGCGGCCTCCTGGCGGACGTGGCCGAGCTGGCGGCGCACGTGTCGACCGTCATCGCGGCCATCCGGGGCGTCCTGTGAACGATTCCGGCCCCGGGCCGACCAACCTCGCCATGGACTCGGCGAACGTCGCCGTCCAGGCGGAGGCCATCCACGGACCGGTCAACGTTTACCAGGTCAGGTCCGCCCCCTCACCTGAGGAGACCTTCAAGGTGGGGCTCAATTCCCTGCGCGCCGGGATGGCTCCCGAGGCGCGCGAGCACATCCGCGACGCCGTGGTCCTGCAGGACTACGTCAACGGCCGCTCCTGCTTCTACCTGCTGCTGGCCCTGCTCAGCGGGCGCACCCTGCAGCAGGTGCCGCCGGACGAGATCGCCGTGCTGAGCCGCGTACGCGGTGCCGTCAAGGACGACGACGCGTGGGCTGACGCGATCAAGCTGGTCGACCACCTCTTGACCTCCCGCGCCGCGGAGAATGGGGCAGCCGACATAGAGCAGGAGCTCCAGAATCTGACCGACGAGCAGCGCAACGACGTCCTCCAGCACATGGAGATGTTCCTGGACAGCTCCGCCGAGGACGCCCTCTGGGCGCGCGCCTTCGACGCCGCCAAAAGCGATCGCTACGCGAAGGACCGGCTGCGGCGGGCCTGGAAGTTCTTCCAGCCGGAGCCCATCGGCCCACGGGTACAGCCGGCGGATCCTGTCGTCATCAAAGCCGGCGCCTGGACCAAGGCCACGGCGACCGCCGCGCTGGCCGTGGCGGCCGTCGGCTTCATCGGCGCCACGGCCTGGCAGCACACAGGGACGGCGGCCGTGTCCGCCCTGCTGGCTCTCGCCGCCGGTTGCTACGCGAGCGTGCGCAGCGGCGTGGAGTGGCGGTGCAGGAAGGAGCGCTGCCAGGCGAAGGAGCGCGAGCACCTGCGCGAGCCGGCCACCACGCGCGGCGATGGTTTCGCGCGCAAGATCGATCGGCAGTTCAACCACTATTCCGCGCGGTACGCCCCGCGCGAGGCGGACAAGGCCCGCTGGCTCGCGGAGACGGCGGGCATCCGCCGGGCCATGCGTGACGAGGTGGTCACCATCTACCGGGAGAGCACGGTCAACGCCAAGCGAGTCGCCTGGCTCACCCGATACCTGGTCGCCGACGTCGCGCGGCGCTGGGAGGCGGGCAAGCTGTGGGACTACCGCAAGGAGTTGCGCGTCCCCATGCTCGTGAAAGCGATGTGCGTGCTGGCCGCGATCGCGGCGGCCGCGGCAGGCGCCTTCCTGATCTGGAGCGGCGCGCACGTCAGGCCGTTCGTCGTGGCGCCGGCCGCCCTCGTCGCCGTGGCCTCCGTCTGGTTCGCCGCTCGCCTCTGGCTGGACATCGCCGCGGAGTACGAGCGGCACGCCGCCGACAAGGCGGAGAAGGCGGCCCTGCTGGCCGGCCGCCAGGCGGCCTTCGACCGGTGGAAGCTCAAACTCGCCGACCGGCCGGACGACCTCGAGATGGCCCGCTGGCTGGAGTGCGACAGGAAGGCGCTGATGGAGCAGGCGATGGACCTCTACCGGCTGAAGCGGCAGGACGTCCTCGCCCACGCCTTCATCGAGGCACCCGCCACGCCCTTCTACGACAGGGCACGCGTCGAGAACGGGCCATGGCGCTATTCGAAATACAAGATCCTGCTCTTCCTGCTGACCAAGGACGGCGTGCGGCAGTTGACCATGCGCCTGGACTTCCAGAAGGTCACCTTCCCCATCCGGGCGCGCACCAACTACCGCTACGACGCGTTCACCTCCGTCCAGGTGGCCGAGACCGACAGCGGCGAGAACGTCTTCGAGCTGACGCTGACCAACGGCGACCCGATCAAGGTCAAGGTGACCGATCCGCCGACAGACGTCACCGAGACCGAGGACAAGGATCCGCAAGGCGCGTCACAGGTGACCCTCGGTACGGCGGGGATCTGGAACGCCCTGCACGTCCTGGAGGGGGTCGCCGCGGAAGGCAAGGAGTGGATCGCCTGCGAGCGCCAGCGCGAGAAGGTCCCTCTCGCGGCGGTGAGCAAGGCCGTGAACGCCATCTTCGCCTGACGAGCCGGCTTCTCAGGGCTCCAGAGGCATCCTCGGACCGCCGATCCTGGGGAGACCGCTCCGCTCCCGCGCGGTCGAAGGCGCTGGCATGGTCGAGGTGTGGCCGTCCAAGGTCCATCTGAGCGAGGAAGAGCGGTGAGCACGGGATGAAGGCGGTGCGGTTCCACGAGTACGGCGGGATCGACGTCCTGCGGGTGGAGGAGGTGGAGCGGCCGGTGCCCGGCCCAGGGCAGGTGCTGGTCGAGGTCCGCGCGGCCGGGATCCAGCCCGGCGAGGTGATGATCCGGGCGGGCGCGCGGCACGAGCGCTGGCCGGCGACGTTCCCCTCCGGGCAGGGCAGCGATCTGGCCGGCGTCGTGGTGGCGGCCGGTTCGCAGGCGCGCGGCGTCGCGGTCGGCGACGAGGTCCTCGGCTTCACCCACAACAGGGCGAGCCACGCGGAGTTCGTCGTGGTGGACGATGTGAATCTGACGCCGCGTCCGGAGGGGCTGTCCTGGGACGTGGCCGGGTCGTTGTACGTGGCCGGCACGACCGCGTACGCCACCGTGTTCGCGGTCGACCCCGGACCGGCCGACACCGTCGTGGTGTCCGGCGCGGCGGGCGGCGTCGGATCCCTCGCCGTGCAGCTCGCGCGGCGGCGCGGCGCCACGGTGATCGGGCTGGCCGGCGAGCGGAACCACGCCTGGCTGAAGGAGCGCGGTGTCATCCCGGTCGCGTACGGGGAGGGTGTGGCCGAGCGGGTCCGGCAGGCCGCCGGGGGAGAGGTCCACGCGTTCATCGACACGTTCGGCGACGGCTACGTGGACCTGGCGATGGCGCTGGGCGTGCGCCCCGGGCGGATCAACACCATCCGCGACTGGCAGGCCGCGGCCAGGGTCGGCGCCCGAACCTACGGAGAAGGCGCGGCGGCCTGCGCGGTCGTGCTCGGCGAGCTGGCCCGGCTCGCCGAGCGCGGGGAGCTCGAGGTGCCCATCGCCCGCACCTACCCGCTGGAGCAGGTGCGGGACGCGTTCCGCGAGCTGGAGCTTGGGCACACCCACGGCAAGATCGTGCTCCGGCCGGGCCGGTGACGTGGGCGCGGCGATCCGTCCCACGGGCCCGCCGCCGACCGCTCGCGCCACCCGGCTCCTGGGATCAGCCGCTGTAGGAGATCCAGCCGTACTCGTACTGGGTCCAGCCGTTCTCGTCCCCGGTGTGCCGGCGGCCGGTCATCACCTGGTTGGTGCCGGCCAGTGAGGCGTGGTTGTTCTCCCTGACCCAGACGTCCGTTTGCCTGGGGGTGATCTGCACCGGCTTGCCCTGCCAGTACAGCGCGCCGCTGTAGTAGATCGTGTCGCCGTTCTCGTCGCCGTCGTGCCGGATCCCGGTGATCGCCTCGTTCGCCGGTGAGTGGTAGTTGTGGTTGTTCTCGTCCGTCACGGTGCCCCAGATGTCCAGCTTGAGCACCGTGACCTGGACGTTGTCGATGTAGATGCGGCCGCAGTGGAACGTGGTGTCGCCGTTCTCGTCGCCGCGGTGCCCGCGGCCGATCAGCACCTCGTTCGTCGGGCAGATGAACTTGCTGTTCGACTGTTTCAGGGTCGAGACCTGCCCGGGACGGATCTCGATCGCGGCGGCCGCGGCGGGGCCGGCGGGGACCAAGGTGAGGGCGGCGACGGCCGACGCCGCCAGCGCGGCCGTCAGAGACTTCTTGAGCATGTCCGTGTCCTTCGACGAGAGCCTTCAGTGAACGGAGTCCATGGTCGCCACCACGATGGCGACCGTCGTCCGCCTGAAGGGTGAGCGCGGGTCCGCCCGTACGGTGATCCACCCGCTCGAACCCCCGCGTCCGGACCGGGGCGCTGGAGACGCCGTTCGGCCGCGTCAGGCGCCGGGCGTGCTCGCGGCGCTCGACGCCCGGAGCTCGTCCGGGGTCCAGCCGGCGGTGCCCGCCACGATCCGGACGGCCGCGCGGGCCAGCGGCTCCAGCCCGGCCACGTCCACCTTGTCGATCGTGTCCGCCGAGTCGAACAGGTACATCGGCGCCGACAGGAAGTGCACCAGCGGCACCCCCTCGGGATGGAAGAACGCGCCGTCCGTGGGCGGCATCGGCGAGAACACGTCCGGCGGCAGGACGAACGAGCGCCGCAGGTCCTCCGCCTCCAGCGTCGCCGCGACCAGCTGCTCCAGCTGGGGAGCCCGCGTCGTGAACCACCACCTGACCTCCGGGTCGGTGGTCGGCACGAGCCGGCCGTCCACCGCCTCGCAGCGCAGCGCGGCATGCTCCAGATGCAGCTGGAGCACCACGTCGGTCAGCTCCGCACGGTGGCGGTCGATGAAGGCCCGGGTGCCCGCCGCGTGGGCCATGTGGCCGGAGGTGAGGAGGAACGTCAGATTGTGCGGGCGCTCCTCCGCCGGGACTCGGGCCCAGTGACGCGCGGTGGCCAGGACGAGGGCCAGGCCGGAGGCGTCCTCGACGGCCGAGGCCCACGGGGCGTCGTGGTGCGAGGCGACGATGACCGTGTGGGGGGAGCCGCCGGGGAGGGTGGCGACGACGTTGTGCGTGGTCACCGTGTCGATGGCGGACTCGGCGATCAGCTCTCCCTCGCACGGGAGCCGGTCCAGGAGCCGGCGGGCGTCCGTACCGGACAGCCACAGGCCGGGGATCGGGCGCTCGATCGCGTCGTACGGGACGTAGTAGTCGCGGGTGTCCCAGGGGAGGCCGGTCAGCGCGCCGACGAAACCCGCGGCTCCCGCCGCCAGGGCGGGCTCGACGACCTCCATCATCCGCGGACCGAACGGGAGCGTCTGCACGAGCGTGCCGAAGCTGCCCTCGGGGTCGTAGGCCGAGGTCGCGAGCGTCTTGACGAACGACTGCGGCAGCTCGGTGAAGGTCAGCTCGTCCACCGCGATGTCGCCCGGCCGGGCGTCGGCCAGCCGCGCGATGCGCCCTCGCAGGCTCCCGGACGGCGCCGTGAACGGCAGCGGCAGGCCGGGCCACGAGGTGCCGTCATCGAGGCGGAGCAGCCCGGCGCCCGGTTGCCAGCGCCGCACCTCAACCGGTTCGAGCGAGACCTCCAGCCCGAAGTCCGACAGGCGCTCGGCCAGCCACCGCTCGGTCCACGCGTCCGCCGGGTATCCGGGGCGGCGGATGCCCTGCCCCACGACGGTCTCGATCCAGCCGAGCATCTCGGCGGCGGACGGCATGTGCTCCATGACCACGATCCAACCATTGACAGGACCCGCTTGTGAAGCGAGAGTTCCGGTCATCCGTACAAATTTGGGGAGCTTGCATGAAGCTGCTCGTGCTCATCGTCGCGGTCTCGCTGGGACTCCAGGCCAGTCCGGCGCAGGCCGCGGACACCATCGAGGCGCACTACGAGGTCGCAGGACCGTGGACGGTCGCGACCGCCGACGCGCCGGGGTACAAGCTCTACTACCCGGCCGACCTCGGGGCCGGTGGCGTCGTGCACCCCATCGTCACCTGGGGCAACGGGACCAACGCGGTGCCCGGGCAGTATCCGGGGCTGCTCAACCAGCTGGCCTCCTGGGGGTTCGCCGTGGTCGCCTCCACCGACACCACGACGGGCACCGGGTCGGAGATGATCGCCGCGGCGCAGTACCTGATCGCCAGGAACGCCGACGCCGCCAGCGTCTTCCACGGCAAGCTCGACGTCACCAAGGTCGGCGCGGTCGGCCACTCCCAGGGCGCGGGCGGCGCGGTGAACACCGCCACCAAGTCCGGCGGCCTGATCGACACCGTCGTGCCCATCGCGCTGCCCGCTCCGGTCTGGGTGAGCGCGGGTGACAGCTTCTCGGTGAGTCAGCTGACCTGCCCGGTGCTGTTCGCCGGCGGGTCCGGCGACGTGCTCATCTCGCCCAACTCGGCGCTGCAGGCGTACTACGACCAGGTCCCGGGCGCGGCGGCGAAGGCGCTGCTCAAGGGCGCCGGGCACAACACGATCCAGGGCACGGGCGGCGGCTTCCTCGGGTACGTGACCGCGTGGCTGATGTACCAGCTCCAGGGCGACACGTACGCGCGTGGCGCGTTCGCGGGCACGTCGCCCGAGCTCAACACCAACGCCGGCTGGCAGAACCAGACGGAGAAGAACCTGCCCTGAGCCGTCACGGGCCGGGCGGGCGCAGCGCGAAGGCGGCGCGCGGGTTGCCGGTCAGCGCCGACTCGGCCACCTCGCCCAGCCCCGCCGCCGCCAGCCGGGGCACGAACCGCTCCAGCAGATAGGTCAGCCCCGGCCCGCCGCCCAGCCCGGGCCAGTACGACCGCCGCGCCAGATCCATGCCGAACAGCAGCCGATGCCCGAGCCCGCGCCCGGCCAGCTCCGCGACGAGCGCGACGATCTCGCTGTCCGGCCCGTACTTGATCCGCCCGGGGCGGTCGAAGGCCAGATAAGCCCCCCTCTCCGCCAGGGAGATGAGATATCCGGGATCGGGGTTGTGGTCGATGTGCCCGAGCACTACCCGGTCGGCCGCCACCCCGCACGCCGACAGCGCGTCCAGCAGCTCGTGGCCCATCGTGCCCTTGTCGCAGTGGGTCACGACGGGCACGCCGGTGCGGACGGCGGCCTGCGCCACCGCGCCCACGAGCCGCTGCACGCCGCGCCCGAAGGCGTGGTACGCGGTCGCGATCTTGATGGCGCCCGCCCGCGCGGACGACCGCCGCACCAGCGGCCCGACCAGCCCGTACTCGTCCATGCCCAGCTCGATCTCCGCGACCAGCAGCTCGGTGATCTCGCCGGGCGTGTAGTGGTGCAGCCAGTGGGCGTCGCTGTAGTAGGCGCTCTTGTGGAAGCCGGTCACCGCGATCACGTGCAGTCCGGTCCGCTCGGCCAGCGCCTTCATCAGCGACGGGCTGCGGCCGAAGCCCAGCGGCGTCATCTCCACCACCGCCGACAGCCCGAGCCGCTGGGCCGCCGCCACCTCGGCGACGGCCGCGTCCAGGGAGTCCAGCCGGTAGTCGGGCTCGTTGCGGACGGGCCAGTCACCGGTCATGAAGAAGTGCTCATGCGCATATGTCACACCGAGCGACTCCACGTCGCCCAGCACAGTGCGAACCAGTCCCGGCGTCACAGGAGCGCCCCTTCCTCGCGCAGCCGGGCGCGCAGCACCTCCACGTCCACCGCCCCGGGATCCAGCCCGGCCCGCGCGGCCAGCGCCGCGGCGGTCCCGGCCGCCTGCCCCATCGCCATGCACTGCCCCATCGACCGGGCCGAGGCGTGCGCGTCGTGCGTGGCCGACAGGCACCGCCCGGCCACGATCAGCCCGCCGACCTCGACGGGCAGCAGGCACCGGTACGGGATCCCGTAGGTCCCGTAGTCGTGCACGTACTCCCACCGGGTGGCCGATCCCGCGGCGTGATCCTCGATCGGCGCGCCGCACCGGGCGATCGTGTCGGGAAAATCCCTCCCGGCCAGTACGTCATCAGAAGTCAGGACATATTGCCCGAGGAGGCGTCGCGACTCCCGCACCCCGATCCGGACAGACGTGCTCAGCAGCACCGCCGACTCGTACCCGGGCACCTTGGCCCGCAGGAAGCGGACGTACTCCCGCACCTGCGCACGTCCTTCACGTTCGGCACGCGACAGCTCGAACGGGTCGGTCGGGTCGAGCCCGCTCACCCGGGTCAGATTGGTGTGCACGATCCCGTCGTTGACGGTCCTGTGCACCGAGCCCTCGCGCCTGGGCAGATCGGCGTCGGCCATCAGCGCGTGCAACTCGGACGAGCTCGTGGCGGACAGGTCCACCCCGCCCAGCCGGAACGTGGCCGTCATCGGCTGCGCCCGCAGGCCGGGGCGCTCCAGCGCGGCTCCGGCCCGCCAGGCCACCTCGCCGTCGCCCGTCGCGTCCACGATCACCCGGGCCTTGACCAGGAACCGTCCCGCCACGGTCTCCACCTCGACTCCGGCGCCCGGCACGTACGCGCAGACCCGGGCGTGCAGGAGCACGCTCGCCTCCGAGGTGAGCTCGTCCCAGACGAGCTTGAGCTCCTCGGGCTCGTACGTGACGCCGGTGCCGGCCCCGTAGGTGTTGGGCCGCTCGAAGGCGGCACCGGCGGCGAAGAGCCGCTCGCACACCTCCCAGCCGATCCCGCCGACCACCCTCCGCGAAACCGGACCGGGGGCGTAGAAGCCGTAGAACGTGTCGAGCACGGCGACACCGGTGCCGCCGAGGAAGCCGGCCGGCTCCACCAGCAGGCACGACGCGCCGGCACGCACGGCCGCGACGGCGGCCGCGCACCCGGCGCTGCCGCCACCCGCGACGACCACGTCGCCTTCCCACAGGACGTTCACCGCAGATGCCACCCTCCGTCGACGGGAATGACCGCGCCCGTGGTCCGCCCGGACGACGGCGAGAGCAGCCACAAAACGGCCTGCGCCACTTCCTCCGGCAGGCAGGGCGTCGCGCCGAGCGGCATCAGCGCGGGCAGCCTGGCCTGGACGGAAGCGGACGTACGCGCACGAAGACTCATCGGCGTGGCCACGAGACCGGCCGAGATCAGGTTGACCCGCACGCCGCGCGGGGCGGCCTCGCGGGCGGCGGTCCTGATCAGCGGGATCAGCGCGCCCTTGGCCGAGGCGTAGGCCACCGTGCGGAAGTCGTCGTCGACCGACGTGCCGAGCGCCGAGCCGATCACCACGATCGAGCCGCCCTCGGGCAGCACGGGGATGGCCGCGCGCAGCAGCCGGAACACCGACTCGTGGTTGACCCTGTGCACCTCGTGCCAGGCCTCGTCGGTGCACTCGGCCACGCCGCCGTCACCGAGCGACCTGCCGGACATGCCGACCGCGTGCACGACGCCGGCGATCCGCCCGTGCCGGGCCGTGGCCTGGGCCAGCGCCTTCTCGACCTGGCCGGGCTCGGTGATGTCGAGCCCGCCGGACAGGTCCACGCCGTAGGCGCTCGTACCGGCTGTCTCGATCGCCGCCACGCAGGCGCGGCCGATGCCGCCGTCCGATCCGGCCACCAGGACGGCGCTCATGGCTTCCTGAGCACGGCCGCGGCGCGGCGCGCGTGCTCGAGATAGGCGGCCTCGAACAGCTCGCCGGAGCGGGCGGCGCCGACGAGCTTGGCACTGGAGATCACCGGCGGGGTCCAGCCGCCCGCGACCAGCAGCTCGGCCGTGCGGACCTTGATCTCGTTGACCACGGAGACGGCCGCCAGCGTGCTGCCTGGCCCGACCGGCTCGGCCAGCCCCTCCACCCGGCACAGCGCGTCGCCCACCGGGGTGCGCAGGTCGATCACCACGTCGGCGTGGTCGGCGAGCCTGGTCCCGCTGGGATGGCCGGGCTCGACGGCCATGGTCTCGTTCATCGAGGTCACGGCCACGACCCGCAGGCCCGCCTTGTGCAGGCCCATCGCCATCTCTACGGGCACGGCGTTGAGCCCGCTCACGCTGAACACGATGGCCGCGTCACTCGGCCGCAGCTCGAAATTGGCCAGGATGGCGTCGGCCAGCCCTTCGACGCGTTCGATGAACATGGCCTGCCGCATCCCGTTCGAGCCGGCCACCTGCGTGTAGAACGTCGTGGACAGGTCGACGATGGGATGGAAGCCCGGATAGGAGCCGTAACGGGGGAACATCTCCTCCACGCCTATCCGCGAATGCCCGGTGCCGAACGTGTGCACCACCCCTCCGCCGAGGATGGCCTCCGAGGCGATGCGAGCGGCTCGGGCAAGGCTCTCCTCCTGCGTCCGTTCGATCTCGCCGAGCAGTTCCATGGCACGGCTGATCCACTTCATCCAGATCTCCTCCCAAAGAGCGCGGCGCCGATCGCCCCGGCCAGCGGGCCGAGTGCGGCCGGCAGCACCGCGAGGTCCCCGATCAACGGTCGTCTCCGCGCAAGCTCGGCGTGCAGGGCGGAACGCATGAGGTCGAGCGCGCCGGAGACGCCGCCGCCCACGACCACCGAGCCGACGCCGAGGAGCGCCGCCGCGTCGCCGAGCGCCACGCCGAGCGCCCAACCGGCCCGCTCGAACGCCTCGACCGCCCGCCCGTCACCGGCCCTGGCCGCTTCGGCGACCTCCGCGACCGTGCCCGCCGCGACTGTGCCCGCCGCGACCGTGCCCGGGCTGAAGGCCCGCACGATGCCCGGCCCGGCGGCGAACGTCTCCAGACAGCCCCGGTTGCCGCAGCAGCAGGCCGATCCTCCAGGGGAGACCGTGAGGTGCCCGAGCTCGCCGAGGTTGTCCCGCGGCCCGGCGAGCACGGCCCCGCGCAGCGCGACGGCCCCGCCCACGCCCGTGCCGAGCACGGCGAACAGCACGTCGGCCAGCCCGCGCGCCGCGCCCAGCTCCAGCTCGGCGCGCGCGAACGCGCGGGCGTCGTTGACGACGGAGACGGGGACTCCGGCCAGCTCGCGCAGCCGGGCGGCCACGGGGTAGCCGTCCCAGTCGCCCGGAGGATTGGGGACGAACAGCGCGGTTCCGGTGTCGCGGTCCACATGGCCCGGGAGCCCGATCCCGATGGCCTCGGCGTGCGGGGCCAGCGAGGCCGCGAGCTTGACCGTCTCGTCCGGCCCCGGCGGCGTGGGGACGGTGCCCGAGGCGGTGACCGTGTCCCCGTCCAGCGCCGCCCACTTGGTGTAGGTGCCGCCGACGTCGACGCCGAGCACGGTCACGGCTCGACCTCCAGCACCGGGGAGGCGAAGAAGGCGCCGCCGCGCGGCTGCTGGAAGGGCTCGACGCCGAGCAGCCGCAGGTAGGCCAGCAGCGGCTGGGAGTGGCTGTGCAGGTTCGCGACCGGGTACGCCTGCATGGCGACGCCCACCTCGGCCAGGTCCCACGTACGTCCGGGACGGGCGGTCTCGGGCGCCAGGTAGGCGTCGGGGCCGGACAGCGTGCCTTCCCAGACGTCCGGGTAGGCGGCCGTGTGCGCGGTCAGCGTCATCCGCCGCCACCAGTCCCAGGCCAGCTCGGGGAGGTACGGAGCGGCGGCCCAGACGAGCGTCATGTTGATCGCGTACCAGATCGTGCCGACCCCGCCAGGCCCGTACGCGTCGCGCGCGGGCCAGCGCAGCCGGGCGCCCAGCGGGGAACCGGCGGCCGAGGTGCGCTCGATCGTGCGTAACAGCTCCACGGCCCGCTCAGGCGGGGCGGCGTCGCACAGAATGGCCCAGGGCTGCACCTCCAGCCACAGATCGTCGTCGCCGACGATCGCCCCCGGGCCGTACGCGCGGCGGTACCAGCGCCCGTTCCACTCGCCCGCGACCAGCTCGCGCAGCTCCTCGCCCAGCTCGCGGGCCTCGGCGGCGGTCGGGTCGTCGCCGAGGCGCTCGGCCAGCATCGCGTAGCGCGGCAGCACCCAGGCGGCCATGGCGGAGTTCAGCACGGACTCGCCCTGGGCGATCATCACCTCGCGCGGCACGCCGCTCTCGCTGATGGCCAGGTCGTTCCAGTCGGCGTTGAGGATGCGGAGATGTCCGTGCTCGCCCCGTCCGACCACATCGACGAGGAACCTGAACTGCCTGCGCAGGTTCTCGTGCAGCGGCACCTCGGGGGACTCGTGGATCGGGTGGTACGGCACCGCCGCGCGGAAGGCGGCCTCGTCGCCCGTCGCGCTCAGGTACTCGGAGGCCAGCCACAGGGCCCACAGATTCTGGTCCGACGGGCGGAACAGGTCGGTCCAGGGCCGCTTGTCCGGTCCGAGCGCATAGGGCAGGTCGCCGTCGGGCCCGCCCCATGCGCACGTGTTGCGCAGCACGGACAGCGCCAGGTCCGGCTCGACGTAGACGAGCGGGAGGGCGTGCTGGAGCGGGTCGCGGGCGGCTCCGTTGAAGCCGTGCCGGAAGGAGTAGCAGGATCCCTGGTCCAAGGTGTGGCCACCGAGCACGCCGTCGGCGCAGGCCGCTCCGGTGAGCAGGGCGGCGTGCCAGGGGATCTCCCGCTCGGCCTCGGGCGCCTGCCCGGCCGCCGCGCGCGGCAGCCGGGCGCGCAGGGCCGCCAGGCTGCGCCCGAACGACGCGGGCTCGGGGGAGGAGTCCAGCAGGCCGAAGCGGAAGTGCAGCACCCGCTCGCCACCCGCGGCCAGCTCCAGCGGCACCTCCAGCCGCCCGCCCCGCGTCCGGGCCCCGCCGGAGGGCTCCGGCCCGGATCGCGTGCCGGCCCCGTCACCGGGCTCCGGCCTGGAGCTCGACTTCGCCTCGCCGAGGAGCTCCAGTTCGAGCCCGGGGTCGTCGGCGGCGGTGGCGCCGGTGACGAGCTCGACCCGGGCCGCGCCGGCCGCCCATTCCTCGGTCAGCTCCAGCCGCACCGGCACGTCGAGCAGGTTGCGCACCCGCAGCCGGATCAGCACCCACGGCTGCTCGCCCTCCGGGCACAGGACCGTGCGCTCCAGGGCCACCCGCTCGTCGGCCACCCGGACGATGGCGAAGGTAGGCCCAAAGACCCGCTCAGATCCCGAAATATCGGTGGAAAGCTCGCCGATCCGGGTCACCCCGGTCCCTCGCGTGAGCCACAGCAGGCCCGTGTGCTCGTCGAACAGGTCGCTCAGCCCGTAGTTGTCCGACACCAGGGTGATCCGCCGGTTGCCCACGTGCGCGAAGTGCCGCCGCGTGGGCGGGTCCAGCACCGGATCCCATTCGGCACGCGCGTCCCGATCCTGGTCCAGCGTGTACGCGAACGCCGGCAGCCCGTACGCCGTCGTCCACACCCCGTACGTGCTCATTTGCGTACCCCTCCCAGCGTCAGCCCCGCCACGTAGTAGCGCTGCAACAGGAACATCAGCGCCAGGGGCGGCAGCGCCGTGATCAGCGCGGCGGTGCCGACCAGGCCGGCGCTGAAGTCGTACTCGGTCTGGAGCTGCGACAACCCCACGGGCAAAGGCCACAGCCCGGGATCGTTGGCCACGATCAGCGGCCAGAGCAGGTTGTCCCACTGCGCCAGGAACTGCAGCAGGAAAAGCGTCAGCAACGCGGGCCGCAGCAGGGGAACCCCGATGCGCAGGAAGATGCGCAGCTCGCCCGCCCCGTCCACCCGGGCGGACAGCAGCAGCTCGCGCGGCAGCGCCAGGGCGAACTGGCGCACCAGGAACACCCCGAAGGCGCTCATCATGAACGGCACGATCATGCCCTGGAAGGTGTCGATCCAGCCCAGCGCCTTGACGATGAGGTACATCGGGACGAGCACCACGATCGGCGACAGCGACAGCGTCCCCACGATCACCGCGAACAACGCCCGGCTCCCGGGGAAGCGGAGCTGCGCGAGCGCGTACCCGGCGGCCGCGGAGAGGACCACCTCCAGCACCGCGATGCCGAGCGAGAGGATCAGGCTGTTGCGCAGGTAGAGCGGGAAGCCGCCCTGGCCGAACAGCTCCGCCACGTGCGCGCCCAGCTGGGCGGCGTCGAACGACAGCCCGCCGAGATCGTTCGCGTCCGAGGCGGAGGAGACGGCGAACATCGCGTAGACCGGCAGCAGCAGCGCGGCCACGACCAGCGTCAGCACCGTCGCGCGCAGGACCCTCACTGGTCGTCGCCCCCTCGCAGCACGCGGAACTGCGTGAACGAGAGCACCAGCATGGCCACGAGCAGCACCATCGCGATCGCCGACGCGTAGCCCATGCGCTCGAACGTGAAGCCGGTCGCCCACATGTAGAGCGGCAGCACCTCGGTCGCGCCCGCCGGTCCGCCCTTGGTCAGCAGGAAGGCGGGCACGAACGACTGCATCGCCCCGATCACCGCGATGACCAGCACGAACAGCAGGGTGCGGCGCAGCAGCGGCAGCGTGATGCGGTAGAAGATCCGCAAAGGCCCCGCGCCATCGAGCCCGGCGGCCTCGAAGACGCTCAGCGGCAGCCCCTGGAGGCCCGCGGTCAGAATGATCACGAACAGGCCGAGGTGCTTCCACGTCGTCATGATCACCAAGGCCCAGATCGCGAGCCCCTCGTCGGTCAGCCACGGCTGCGGCTCCACGCCGGCCAGCCCGACCAGGGCGTTGGCCGGCCCCCTGTCAGCGAAGATCGCCGACCACGTCAGCGACGTGGCCACCAGCGGCATCGCGGCCGGGATCATGACCAGCGCGCGGAGGAAGGCGTGGTAGCGGCCCGGCTTGCTCAGCGGCACGGCTATCGCCAGGGCGAGCACGATCGACGGGACCACGGAGGCGACGGTGTAGACGGCGGTGACCTGGGCCGAGTTCCAGAAGCCGGGGTCGTCCAGCATCCTGCGGTAGTTGTCCAGGCCCGTCCACTCGGGGGTGCCGGCGAAGTCGTAGCTGGTGAAGCTGAGGTAGACGGCCGAGGCGAACGGCACGACCCAGAACATCAGGAAGTAGAGAGCGGCGGGGAGCGCCAGCAGGCCCCCTGCCCGCGCCTCCGCCCACCGCTGCCCGTTCCCGGACCTTCGCGCGACCCGCGGCACGGGCCGCCGGGCGGCCGCGTCCAAGGACGTCGTCACAGGGCGATCCGCATCGCCCGGTCGAAGTCCGCCGCCGCCTGCTCCGGCGTCTTCTTGCCGAATGCCACCGCGTCGGCGGCGTCGGTCAGCGACTTGGCCATCTCGTTCCAGACGGGCGTCTGCGGCCCGAAGTCGGCGTACGGCGCGGACGCCGCCATGATGTCGATGGCCTTCTGGTCGGCTCCCGGCAGCTTCTCCCAGCCCTTGACCGGCGTGAGCAGGCTGGCGTCCTTGAGCTGCGTGGCGGCGACCTCCGCGCGCTGGAGGTAGTCGATGAAGTGCCAGGCGGTGTACTTGAGCTTGGACTGCCCGGCGACCGCCCACCCCCACGTGTACGCGGGCGCGACCGGCGGGCCCGACTCCCAGCGCGGCATCGGCGCGATGTCGAAGACCTTGCCGAACGTCAGCCTGGCGCTCAGCGACGGGAACAGATCCATCGCGAACAGCCCGGACACCAGCATCGCCGCCTCACCGGTGGCGAACAGCCCGAACCCCGACAGCGGGTTGGACAGCTTGGGGTTGCCCAGGCTGCCGTAGTAGCGCAGCGCCTCGACCCCGGCGTCCGTGGCGAGCGTGGCCTTGGCGGCGTCGGGGCTGAGTATGGTGCCGCCCTTGCCCTTGACCAGGGCGAGTAACTGCATCAGCGTCCACTGCGGGTTGCCCAGGATCCACTGGAGGCCGACCTTCTTGCCGTCGGCCGAGGTCAACCGCCTGCTGTATTCGGCGACCTCCTCCCAGGTGCTGGGCGGCTTGTCGGGATCCAGCCCGGCTTCTGCGAATCTGTCCTTGCGGTAGTAGAGGTAGCAGATCGTGTAGTCGACGGGGACGCCGTACAGCTTGCCGTCATAGGACAGCGAGCCGATCGCGTGCTCGTCGTACGCCTGGACCAGCACCTTCTCGTCGGCCACGCCCATGGCCTTGGGGACGATCGGGCTGAGCCGGCCCTTGCGCGCGTGGCCGGGGATGGTCCAGCCGCCGACCTTGAACAGGTCGGGCGGGACATCGCCGGCGAACGCGGTCAGCAGCTTGGCGTCGAGCTTGTCGACCGGCACGTACAGGGGAGTGACGTCCACGCCGCCGAACTCCTGGACGTACTTGTGCAGCAGCGGGTTGAACACCTTGTCGTACGCCTTGGTCTGGTGCAGCCAGACGGAGATCTTCCCCCGCGGCACCCCGTCGGCGGGCACCCCGTCGACCGGGTCCGAGCCGCAGGCGGCGAGCAGGCCGGATGCCGTCGCGAGAGTGGCGGTTCTGAGCAAGTCACGGCGCGTCAACCTGGTCATGCTCGACCTTCCGATATGGGGTCAGTGGCCCATGAGAGCGTTCTTGGCGTCGTTGAGCTCCACGGAGAACACGGTGAGATCGCCGCGGGCGTGCCGGATGGTGTATTCGACGGCGATCCCGCTCTCGGCGCAGGTGCTGCGGGTGGTGGCCAGCAGGGCGGCGGCCATGGGCACGCGCAGCAGCTCGGCGAGCCGGTAGTCGGCGTTGACCGCGCCGATCGTCTCCCGCCCGTTCGCGGGGACGAGGCCGTACTTGGTGCGCAGCAGGTCGTAGAGGGAGCCGGTGAGATCCTCGTCGAGGATGCCCGGGACCAGCTCGACGGGCAGGTGGGCGCTCTCGACCATGCAGGGCACGCCGTCGAGCAGGCGCAGCCGCTCGACGAAGACGACCTCCTCGTGCTCCCGGACCCCGAGCGCGACGGCGACGTCGGGACCGGCCGGCTGGAGGTGGGCCTCGAGCAGCAGCGTCGTGGGCTTGCGGCCCAGCCGCGCCATCGTCTCGGTGAACCCGACCGGCCGCGATCCCAGCTCCGGCGTCACGGCCAGCGGCGCGGTGTAGGTGCCGCTGCCCTGCCGGGCCACCAGCAGGCCCTCCTGGACCAGGTCGCCGATCGCCCGCCGGGCGGTCGCCCGGCTCACGCCCGCGAAGACCATCAGGTCCTTCTCCGCGGGGATCATCGTGTTGGGCTCGCAATCGCGGATCACCGCCCGCAGGCGCTCGCGCAGCTGGTAGTAGAGCGGCACCGCGGCTGAAGGATCGAGCGCCAGCCTGCGTTCCCAGTCAGTCATGCCGTCCCCCGCCTAAGTTGTACGGACGACCGTATCTTTCCCTTCACACCGAGAACGTGTCAACCATCAGGCCGCGGGGGCGCTGTCGTCAGCGGGCGAACTTCTCGATGGCGGCCGGGGTGACGGGGGTGAAGAAGTTGACGAGGTTGCCGTCCGGGTCGCGGAACAGCAGCGAGCGGTTGCCCCAGGGCATCGTGGCCGGCTCGTTGACGAAGTCCGCCACGAAGCCGGTCAGGCTCCGGTGCACGGCGTCCACGTCGTCGACCAGGAACTCGAGGATGACGCTGCGGTTGTCGGCCGGGCGGGCGGAGCCGGGCGCGAACAGGGGGACGGTACGGGTGCTCGCGATCGCGAGGGTGGCCGAGGCGGTTCGGAGCTCGGCGAAGTCCTCGCCGGACCAGCTCGCCCGTACGCCGGTGGCGCGCTCGTAGAAGTCGACGAGGCGGGCGACGTCGCCCGTGATGATGCGGATCGAGACGAAGTTCATGGCTCTTCTCCTGGCCGGTAGGTGCTGCTGACCACACGTTATGGCCAATACTGGACAGAACCCGCCCGGTATCTGGAGGAGGCTTCCCGGCATGCCCCGACCCATCGCTCGCGTGCTCACCCTGCTGGAGCTCCTGCAGTCAGGAGGCCTCAGGACCCTGGCCGAACTGGCCGATCGGCTCGACGTCGACGAGCGAACGGTGCGGCGCTACGTCGACCACCTCATCGACCTCGACGTGCCCGTCGAGTCGGTGCGCGGCCGTTACGGCGGCTACCGGCTGGCCTCGGGCTACCGCCTGCCGCCGCTCATGCTGAGCGACGAGGAAGGGCTCGCCGTGCTGCTCGGCCTGGTCGCGGGCCGCCGGGCCGGCTTGTCGGCGACCACGGGTACGGCGAGCGAGACGGCGGCGGCCAAGATCCGGCGGGTGCTGCCCGAGCGGCTGGTCCGCAGGCTCGACGCCGTGCTCGACTCGCTCGCCTTCACGGCTCCGCCCGGCGAGGCGGCCGTCCCGGAGAGCGCGGTCCTGCTCTCGATCGCCGACGCGGTGCGCCACCACCGGCCGATCTCGATCCGGTACACCGCCGCCGACGGCCGGAGCAGCGAGCGCACGCTGCATCCGTACGGGCTCGTCGCCCACTCCGGCAGGTGGTACGTGACGGGTTCGGATCCCGCGATCGGCGAGGACCGGACGTTCCGGCTGGATCGCATCGCCGGCACCAGGGCGCTGCCCGGCTCGTTCGAACCGCCCGCCGGACCCGACCCGGCCGAGCGCCTCCTGTCCGGGCTCGCCACGGCTCCGTACCGGCATGAGGTGACCTTGCGGATCCAGGCGAGCGCTGAGCACATCCGCACGCGGCTTCCCGGCAGCGTCGCGATCGTGACGGAGCCGCCGGCCGCGAGCAGCGCGGAGTCCGGGGACGAGCACTGGTGTCATGTCGAGCTCCGCGCGGACCGGCTCGACTGGCTGCCCGCGGTGCTCGCCGCGCTGGACCGGCCGTTCGTCATCGAGCGACCCGACGAGCTCCGTGATCTCGTCGTGGCGCTCGCCGACCGGCTCACGCGATCGGCCGGGCGCAGCCCCTCGGACACGTCATGAACGGCCGGCGCCCGTGCGGGGTGAACAACGTCCCGGACAACGGTGAACACGACGGTAAAGAGCTGAAAGGCGTCTTATGTTACGCATGATGCCGCGCCTTGCCGCGGCGGCGACCCTGGTGGCCGGAAGCATCGCCTTTGCCCCTGGTGCCGCCCACGCGGCGGCCGCCTGCTCCGCGCCCCAGGAGAAGATATTCGACCTGCCGGGGAAGCCCGACGTGTGGGTCGGGGCCGAGCTGTGCATATACAGCTCCGGTACGAGCGGAAATACCAAGAAGGCCGTCCTCAGCATCAACTGGGACGGCTCATTTCTCGGCGGCACCCGATTCGACAAATTCATCGCCCAGTCCCGCGTCGAACGCCATGACACGGTATTCGACTCCAACAACTGCGACTGGAAGAGCGACCTCAACGGGAACGCCAGTTCCGAAGGGCGGATGTGGGACTGCTTCGCCTGGTGGACCTCCACCGCGAACGGCGGCTGGACCGCTGACGGGGTGATCGTCTACAACATCAACAACGACGGCAAGGGCGACATGCGCTGGGAGCTCGGCGGCTCGCCGTCCATCTCCCTCGCGCCGGACGGAACGGAGACGACGGAGCCGTCCGCGGAGGAGCCCGGCTCCTGACCGCCGCCTCTCGCTGCGCCCGCCTCCGGCCACCTGCGGCGGAGCCGTCAGGAGCGGGGGGCGACTACGCGGTGATCAGCTTGCGTTCCCGCGCGATGATCGTCTCGATGGCGAGATCGTAGTTGCACAGCACGACGGCCACCCAGTCGATGTCGAGGTAGATGCTCCAGTTGGTCGACCCGCCCGAGATGCCGCCGCCGTGGGAGATGTAGCGCTGGTCGTTGTAGATGGAGGCGGTGGGCCCGTACGCGTGGAAACCTTCGCCGGCGGCGGGGTCGGCGGGGCCCTGCCGCATCGGCGCACCGGAGATCTTCGGGTTCACGTACAACTCGGTATAGGCGCGCTTGAGCAGCTTGTCGCGCTGCACCGCGAGCGCGAAGCGCACCAGGTCGGGGGCCGTGGAGAAGCCGTTCCCGCCGCCTGATCCGATGAAGGCGCGCGCCGAGTTGCTGCCCTTCACCTGGCCGGCGCCACCCTTGTCCAGGTGGCGGACGCCGTCGATACGGGAGCCGTCCTCCTGCAGCATGTACGGGTGCGCGATGCGCGCATCGGCCAGCCACTCCGGCCTGGTGTAGTAGGCGGAGTCCGCCATCCCGGCCGCCCGGAAGATGTGCTCGCGAACGTACTCGTGGAACGGCTGCCCGGACACGGTCGCCACCAGCTCCCCGAGCACCTCGTAGCCCATGCTCGAGTACTCCTTCTTCGTGCCGGGGGTGAAGCGCAGCTCCTGCGTACGCGCCCGCCGCGCGATGTCCTGCGTCCGCTCCTCGACGCCGGTGAAGATGTGGCCTTCCGACGTGGTGTTGGTGGGATCGCTCATCCCGGCGGTGTGGGTGAGCAACTGATGGACGGTGACGTGCTCGGCGATCTCAGCCGGGAACCCGGCCAGATACGCCCCCACCTTCTCGTAGAACTTGATCTTCTTCTGCTGGGCGAGCTGGACCACCGCCAGCCCGGTGAACGGCTTGGACGCCGAGGCCAGGGCGTAGATGGTGCCGGTCGTGTTGGGGATCCCCTTCTCCTTGTCGGCCATGCCGTAGGAGCGGGCCAGCACCTGGCGGCCGCGGTGGGCCAGCACCACCGTCCCGGAGAACAGGTCCTGCGCGGCCAGATCCCTGATGTAGCGGTCGAAGGCACCCCCCGGACGCAGGTCCGCGGGGATCCCGCCGGTGCGGGCGGACCCGGCGACGGCTTCGGCGACCCCCGAGGCCGCCAGCACACCGCTCGCGGTCAAGGGGGCGGCGCCGAGCAGGCCAAGGGCGGCGCGCCGTGAGGGCTTCGAGGTGCTATGTGTCATCTGTGCCTCTTTGCTCATGGTTTCCCCGGTCCCAGCCGGGCCAGACCATGCAACCCGCGACCGCGTTTCCTCAGCGTTTCCGCCGGGAAGCGCGGACGACGGCTTTCACAGCCGCCGGACGCGCAGCACGCTGGTCAGCATCGGGAGGGTGAACTCGCCGAGGGCGGTCTCCTGCCTGCTCGCCAGGAATGCGCGGATCCGGCCGAGCGTGGCCTGCTGTTCCTGCTCCGGCATGACCAGCATCCCCGCGCGCGTCGCAAGTGTCGCGACGAGGGAGTCGGCGGTGCGACGCTGCCCGTGCGGGAACTCGGCCTGCTCCGGCGAGCCGAAGCGGGCGGCCTCGCCCGTCTTGGGAAGATGCATGCCGGCCGTCTCGGCGCGCCAGGCGGCGGGCGTGTCGCGCGGGCCGACGGCCGCGCTCCCGCTCACCCGCGCGAGCCCGGCCACCCAGCCGACCTGGTCGTCGAGGACGTTCCACAGGCCGGCCAGGACGCCGCCGGGCGCGAGGACCCTGGCGATCTCGGGTCCCGCGACGGCCATGTCGAACCAGTGCATGGCGTTGCCGGCCAGCACGGCATCGACGGACGCGTCCGGCAGGGGTATCGACTCGGCACTGCCCGGCAGGGCACGGACGGCCGGCAGCCCGCGGCGCAGCTCGGTCAGCATCGCCGGGTCGGGCTCGACCGCGATGACTTCGGCGCCCAGCTCGATCAGCGTGGCGGTCAGCTTGCCGGTGCCGGCGCCGAGGTCGAGCACGCGCGGGCCGGGCGCGGGTTCAAGCGCCCAGCGCGCCGCGGCGTGCGCGTAGCCGGGGCGGTGCTCGGCGTACGCGGCCGCCGCCGCGCCGAATGACGAGCTGTGCAGCAGCCGTTCGTCCTGGTCCACGCGGTTCTCCTGTCTGTGCGATCCCACGGACACCATAGATCACGAAGATCCACGCCAGCCGAGATCGTGTCCCCGCGGGCGCTCGGTCAGGGCACGCGCAGGCCGGGGCTGCGTTCGAGCCCGAGGATGCCGAGCAGGTGGTCCATCATGTGCTCGAACAGCGGCATCGGGTCGTCGAAGGCGAACTCCTGGTGCCCGTACACGGCCATGCAGAGCAGCCCGTAGATCTGCCGCCAGCAGATGACCATGAGCAGGACCACGCCGATGGGGAAGTCCAGGCCCACGTGTGTCCGGTACGTACGCAACTGTGCCGCCAGGACGGGATCGATGTCCTCGTCCGCGTCGATGGTCAGCCGCCCTTCGCGCCACAGCCGCGCGAACGGCACCCCGAAGAACCCGCCCAGCTCGCGCGCGATGACCTTCGGGATGCCCTCGTCCGACTCGGCGATCTTGGGGTAGGCGGCGCCCATGAGCAGGTCGAACTCGACCTTGTTGGCCAGTGACCAGTCGAGCACGGCCCGGGTGGCGGCGTGGAGCTGGGCGCTGATGTCGTCGGGATCCTGGCGGTGCAGGGCCCGGGCGACGTTGTCCATGAACTCCGCCGTGACGTCGTCGTAGACGGCGCGCACGAGCCCGGCCCTGCCGTCGAAGTAGCGGTAGAGGGCGGGCGGCGTCACCCCGACGGCGCGGGCCACGGCGGCGAGGGTCAGGCCCTCGACGCCCTCCTCCGCCGCGATCCGCCGGGCCGCGGCCTTGGCGTCGCGTTCGAGCTCGGCCCGCAGTCGTTCCCGTCGTGTCAACGCTGTCACATGCCCATCTTCGCGGTTCCCGGCCGCTGCTGCCACTTGCGGTGAATGGGCGACACATGGTTAATAGTATTCACTCTTTTATGGATCATCATTGAACGGAGATCTGGATGGGCACGCCCAGAGGCGGCCGGACGGCGGCGTCAGTCGCGATCCTGCTGGCCGCCACCGCTTGTTCGGCCCCGCTCGGTCCCGCCGGCCTACCCTCGCCGCCGGATCCGAGCACCACCGCCGCCCCGGATCCCAGGAAGGCGGCCCTGGCCGAGGCGGCGAAGAGCCTGCCCGCCCTCCTCGCGGCCCAGGGGCCGGTGGCCTGCTCGTGGACCGACGAGCACTGGCGGGTCACGGCCTACGACGACGCCTTCCGCACCCCGACCGCGAGTTTCTCCGGCGCCACGCTCGACCCCCTCCTGACCGAGATCGCCGCCAAGGCGGGCGGGGAGAAGGCGGTCGTCCGCAGCCTGTGCGGCGAAACGGGCGATCCCGGCGTCAGCCCCGTCTCGCCGGACGGCCGCCGGGTCGCCGTGCAGGTGAACGGGGCCTCCGAGAGCGAGGACACGCACGTCGGCTGGCTCGACCTCGGCACCGGGGCATTCACGGACCTCACCGAGAAGTCGAACAAGAAGGGGTACGTCACGGAGACGTTCTCGGACAAGAACCCCGGATTCGCGCCCGACGGCTCGTTCTGGTTCCGCCGCGGCCTGCGGTACGTCTCGTCCGGCCCGGACGGCAAGCTGACCCCGCGCCGGCTCAGCGTGGCCTGCATCACGCACGAAAGCGACGAGATCTACTACCGCGTCATCCGGTCGGTCGCCGTCGTGTGCCCCGGCGTCGTCCATCCCTCCGGGAGGTTCGCGGCCGACTCCACGACCGTGGTCGAGGGGCTGACGTCGGTACAGGGCGCCGAACTCGACCTCGTGGGCAGAACGATCGAGGGACACGACGACGAACCGATGCACAAGCCGTTCGGCATGGAAATCGCCGTGCGCGGCGAGGGCGGGCTGCGCGACTGCCACCCCACCGCCTGGCTCGGCGCCACGGACCTGCTCTGCGCGGGCGGGGGCAACGACTTCTACATCGCGAGGGTCAGCCCCGCGCTCGCCCGGGACGACATCGAGTACGTGCAGCACACCGAGGTGAAGGTGAAGGCCGAAATCGCCCCGGCTACCGAGTCGTCGATCATCTCGACGGCCCTCTCTCGGGACCGCCGCTCCCTGATCATCGCCTCCGACGCGAACAACAGCACCGACACGGCCAAGCTCTACCGCTTCAGCCTGGAGTCCCCCTCCGATCCTGTGGAGATCGGCCCGATCCCGCAGGAGTCGCGGGATCACTTCACGTTGCTGAACAACTTCCAGCAACCCGTGGACGCGCGCTGACGGCGCGCATCGAGTGGCCGATCATCATGATCAGTGCTGCAGCAGCTCGGCGAGCACCGCCGCCTCGCTGATCTCCGGCTGTTTGGTCGCGGTGAGCAGGGTCAGCGCTCCGCCCGCCGCGAGCTCGCGCAGATGCGCCAGCGCCTGCGCGCGTTCGGGAGCGTGGAGTTCGCCGCGGTAACGGCGGCCGAACTCCGCGAAGCGCTCGGGATCGTGGTGATACCAGATACGCAGCTCCGTCGAAGGCGCGATCTGCTTGCACCATTCGTCGAGGCCGGCCTTGGCCTTGGTCAGCCCGCGCGGCCAGATCCGGTCGACCAGCACCCTGGTCCCGTCGTCCGCCTCGGGCTCCGCGTAGACCCGGCGTACCTGAACTCTGTTACCTCCGGTCACGGTGCACCTCGTTCCACCGGCGTTCCTGAAATCGACGGTACGTCCGTGAGCGTCAAGCCAGGCCCACGAAATCCCCTCGACACCGCTCGCGCACCCTTTGGCCAAGAAGTGGGAAATGTCCGTTAACGGGGAGATCTGGGCCATTCGGGGGTCCCTAGAGTCGGAAGGGGAGCCCAACGCAAGGAGGACCACCGTGGAATACGACCAGACCTTCCTCCGCGACCTCGTGTCCATGAAGGACGAGGTGGGCGTCGTGTCGCTGTACACGACCGCCGACCCGACGGAAGAGGCCTCGGCCCGGCCCGCCTGGGGCATCCGACTGCGCAACGAGCTCAGCGCCATCCGGGAACAGGTCGCCTCCTGGCCGGACAGGGACCGCCGTACCGCCGTGCTCTCCCGGCTGGAGGAGCTGGAGCCGGACATCCGCGACCTGGTCGACGCGGCCGAGTCGGGGATCGGACGGGCGCTGTTCGCCGCCGTGAGCGACGGAGAGCTCCGCAAGATCTCGCTCCAGGTGCCCATCCAGGACTGCGCGGTGCTGGAGTCGACGGCGTACGTGCGGCCGCTCGTCACCGCCATGGCCACCAGCGCGCCCGCCGGGCTCGTGCTGGTCTCGCGCGACGGGGTGCGGCTCATCGACTACAGGTACGGCGCGGCCGAGGACGTCGCCCGGATCGCCTTCGACCTGGACACCGAGGACTGGCGCCAGATGCGCGGCCCCGGCCCCGGCGGCACGACGCAGACGGACTCCACGCAGGTCGACCGCTACCAGCGGCGGATCGACGACCATCTCCGGCGGTTCATGATCGGGGCCGCGCCCAAGGTCGGGCGCCGGGTCGCGGCCCTGTCGTGGACGGACGTGCTGCTGATCGGCGACCCGGCCCTCACCGAGATCCTGGCCGGCGCGATGCACCCGACGCAGGTCGTGCAGGTGGACGCCATCGTGGACACGCTGTCGGCGGTGGAGGCGGCCAAGCACGTGGCCGCCGAGCTGAGCGCCGCCCGCGAGCGACGGGACGCGGCGCTGGTCGCCCGGGTGCAGGACGCGGCGCTGTCCGGCGGCAAGGGCGTGCTCGGGCTCAACCAGACGCTCGCCCTGCTGAACGAGGGCCGGGTGGACCATCTCCTCCTCGACGAGAACGGCCGCTGGACCGGGGCCCGCGGGGCCGACGGCTTCCTCTATGACGACCAGACCCCGCAGTCCATGGTCGTGGAACAGGAGCCCGACCTCGGCGAACGCATGATCGAGGCGGCCCTGGACAACGGCGCCCGCCTCACCATCCTCGGCACGGAAGCCGCCCGGCCGCTGGCGGCGCACAAGGGCGTCGCCGCCCTGCTGCGCTGGTGACGCGGCGGGAAGGTCAAGGAAAGGATCATGCTTGAGGAGCGGCTCCGCCGGACACCTCTCAAACCTTACAAAGGTGATCAATGGGACACTGTGCGTGCAATGTCCCATTGACAAGGAGAGAGAGTCGTGTCGTTCCAGGCGTACTTGGACAACATCGAGGACAAGACCGGGCTGACGCCGCGGGAGTTCATCGCGCTGGCGAAGGAGCGCGGCTTCGATGACCCGTCGGCGAAGGCCGGGACGATCATCGAGTGGCTGAAGCAGGACTTCGACCTCGGGCGCGGACACGCGATGGCACTGGTGCACGTGATCAAAAAGGGCCCGCAGATCGACGCGAAGCATGTCGGCGGCTCCGGCTCCCACCGCGACGAGTCCGACACGCTGTGGCTGGACGGGAAGAAGAGCCGGCCCCAGCCGAGCTGACAGGCCGGGCGCGCCGGTCGCCTCATCCGGAGGGGCGCGGATCCGCTTCGGCGCGCTCACCGGTCGCCATGGGCCCGTAGGGGTGCGTGCGCCGGGCCGAGCCACGTCGTGAGCGCGGTCCGGAGCGCGTCCAGGTCCGGCCGCTCGCCGGCCGGGGTGACCCAGGCGACATGTCCGTCAGGCCGGATGAGTACGGTGTTCGCCCCGAGACCGGAGCCCTCGGCCGGACGGGCGGGGACGAGATCGACCCGGTCCGCCCAGCCGCTGACGACGGCGTCCAGCGGCGGGAGCCCACCGAGATCCAGCAGCACCGCACGGGCGCGGTGCAGGAGCTCGTGGACGCGCCCGTGCCCGAGGTCGAGATCCGGCATCCGCCGGCCGAGGAAATCGTCCGTCCCCTCCATCGGATACCGGAGGTCGGTCGCCGTGATCATGCCGGCCAGGCGCAGCCGTACCTCATCGATGCCGATGAGGTCGCCCAGCACCTCGCGCAGAGCGGAGGTGTGGTCGTCCACCCGCCAGAGCGCGGTCTGGGCGCGGGTGTTGTGCAGGACGCGGGCGGCGACCGGGTGGCGTTCGGCGTGGTAGGTGTCGAGCAGCAGGTCCGGGGCCTGGCCACGGACGACGGCGGCGAGCTTCCAGCCGAGGTTGACCGCGTCCTGCACGCCGGTGTTCAGGCCCTGACCGCCCGCCGGGAAGTGGATGTGCGCGGCGTCGCCGGCGAGGAGGACCCGGCCCACGCGGTAGCGGTCGGCCTGGCGCGCCGCGTCGCCGTGCCGGGAGAGCCAGCGCGGCGAGTGCATCCCGAAATCCGTCCCCGCGATCTTGAGCAGGGACTTGCGGAGGATCTCCAGGGTCATCGGCTCGTCCCGGCCGGCGACGTGATCGAACTCGTTGGTCAGCACCCGGTACCAGTCCGGGCCCCACGACATCACCGAGAAGCTGCCGTGCTCGCGCCGCTCCTGGAAGATGCCGTCCGCGGGCGGCTCGGTGAGCTCGACGTCGCCGAGCAGAGCGGTCATCGTGGCCGAGGTGCCGGGGAACCCGATGCCGGCGAGCCCGCGCACGGTGCTGCGTCCGCCGTCGCAGCCGACGAGGTAGCCGGCCCGGACGTGCGACCCGTCCGCCAGCTCCACCGTGACGCCCGTCTCGTCCTGGGTGAGCCCGGCCACCTCGGCGCCGCGACGCAGTCGCCCCCCGATCTCCGCCGCGCGCTCCGCCAGCAGCCGTTCCACTTCGGACTGCAGGATGACGAGCACGTACGGATTCCGCGTCGTCACCGACCACGGTGACCGGAGCGTCGAGGGGCAGATCGTCGAGCCGGGCGCGCAGTCGTTGCGCGGACTCGTACTCGGCGATGTCGAGGGCGTGTTCGGCGGCGCCGGGTACGGAGGTGGGGGTGGCCGCGGTGCTGCCGACGGCGTAGATGAGGTGGTCGTAGTCGAGGGTTCGGCCGGAGGTGAGATGCACGGTGCGGGTGGTGGTGTCGATGCGGGTGGCGCTGTCGACGGCGAGGTGGATGCCTTCGCCGAGCAGGGTGTCGTAGCCGATGGTGGCGTTGCCGGTGCGGGCGGCGTGCTGGTGCAGCCGGATGCGTTCGACGAACTGGGGGCGGGGGTTGACCAGGGTGATGTGGAGGTCGTCGCGCTGGCGCAGCCGGTTGGCGGCGAGGGTGCCGGCGTAACCGCCACCGATGACGACGACCTTGTGCGGCGTGTGGTGTTCAGTCATGCCCTCAGGACACCGCGCATCGCCGAGACGTGACATGACGCGACGTGACACGCGTCACTCCACCCGGGAGCGGGCGGCGCCGTCCGCCGCACCTCGCAGCAGCGCCGGATCGGCCCGGCTCAGGGCCGCCGGCGCGTCCAGCTGCCAGCCGGTCTCGTACGCCTCGGCGAAGCATTCGCCGCCGAGTGCGGCCCGGCCACGGCCGCTCAGCGTGCGGACCTGCGGATCGGTCCGGTCGTGGGCCCCGCGCAGGCGCGCCGCCGCGCCGAGCACGACGGCCACGTCACGGTAGTGCCCGTACGACGCGGCGAGTTCTGCCACGGTCACCGCCACCGTCGCCACGATCGGCAGGTCCCTGCTGCCGACCGCCTCCGCGTACGCCCGGCCCAACGCCTCCTCGGCCCCGGGCCCGTCGCCGAGCTCGAGACAGAGCGTGGCCCGCACCGAGCCGACCAGCGCCTGCCCATGGTCGCCGCCGAACGGGCGCTGCTCCGACAGCCCGGTCTCGGCCGACTCGATCAGCTCGCGCGCCCGCTCCAGGTCACCGGCCCGCACCAGCAGGCCGGCCTCCCGCGCGTCGAGCAGGATCGCCAGCTCGGGCGACGCCGAGCGCAGCGCGCGCTCCCGGGCCGAGGCGATCATCTCGGTCGCCCGCGCGGTCTCGCCGAGCCGCACATGCAGATCGATCCAGCGCAGGTCGATGAAGAACTCGTCGCTGAGGCTGAGCGACCCGAACTCGCGGGCCAGCCGTTTGGCCTCGTTCAGGTCGGCGAGCGCGCCGTCGAGGTCGCCGTCGTACTGCCGCAGCAGCGCGCGCAGCGGCAGCGCCGCGGCCTGGCCCCAGCGGTCGCCCGCCCGGACAAAGCGTTCCAACGCGGCGGTCACGTCGCCGCGGACCTGGTCGAGGTGGCCGTCGTTCTCGGCGGACTGGGCCCGGAACAGGTGAGCCAGCCCGGCCAGCCACACATCCGGCCCGTCGGCCAGCCGCTGGATGATCGCCGGCGACGCCTCGGTCCCCTCCAGTGAGGCCAGCCTGAGCGCGGTCAGCGCCCCGGCGAAGCCCGGCAGCTCCGGACGGCTCAGCAGCCGGCCGGTGAGCGCCCGCAGCTCCTCGCGCCGCTCCACGATCGAGTCGCTGATCAGCGCGCTCTGGGTGGCGATGGTGTTGAGCAGCAGCACCCCTTCGGCGATGTCGCGCTCCACGCCCGGCGGCTCGGCCGGCAGCGCGACCGCCTCGCCGAGCCAGTAGGCCGCGTCGGGGTGCCGGCCGAGCATCTGCCAGTACCAGGTCAGGTTGACCGCGAGGCCGATCGCGCCGCCGGCGTCGCGGGTGTCGCAGAGGTGGCGCAGGGCGGCGAGCACGTTGTCGTACTCGGCGCGCAGCACGTGGAGCGCGTCGAGCTGCTCGGGGCCGCGCAGCAGCGGGTCGTGGCGGGCGACCAGCTCGGCGAAATAGCGGGCGGTCAGGTCCCGTACGCCGGTCAGGGCGCCCTGCTCGGCCAGCCTCGCCAGGCCGTACTCACGGATGGTCTCCAGCATGCGGTAGCGGCCGGGGCCGGGCGCGAGCTGCAGCAGCGACCGGTCGACCAGGCCCGCGAGCAGCTCGGGGATCTCGGCGGCCGGCACCGCGGTGCCGGCGCAGAGCGCGCTGGCCGAGGCAAGTGTGACGCCGCCGGGCAGGATCGAGACGCGTTCGGCGAGCGTGCGCTCGTGCTCGTTCAGCAGCTCCCAGCTCCAGGCGATGACCGCGCCCAGCGTGCGGTGCCGGGGGAGTGCGGTGCGGCTGCCGGTGACGAGCAGCCGGAACCGGTCGGACAGCCCGTCGGAGAGGCCGGCCAGCGAGAGCGTACGCAGGCGGGCCGCGGCCAGCTCTAGCGCGAGCGGCATGCCGTCCAGGCCGCGGACGACGCGCAGCACCTCGCCGAGGTTGCGCTCGTCCACGTCGAACCCGGGCCGCACGGCCGCCGCCCGCTCGGCGAACAGGCGCACCGACGCCGTACGGCGGGCCTGCTCGACGTCCGCGTCCGGCTCCGGCAGGGTGAGCGGGCCGAGCGGGACCAGCGCCTCGCCGTCGATCGCCAGCGGCTCCCGGCTGGTGGCCAGCACCCGCAGCCCGGCGCAGCGGGCCAGCAGTGCCGCGATCAGGTGGGCCACGGCGTCGATCAGGTGCTCGCAGTTGTCCACCACGAGCAGGCTCTCCCGGCCGCCCAGCTGGTCGGCCAGCACGTCCAGCTCGCCGGCCGGGTCGTCGCGCAGCCTGGCCGAAGCCTCGAACAGCGCGCCGCCGCGCAGCCCGATCCCGGCGAGCACGGCCGCGCCGACCTTGGCCGGCTCGGTGACCGAGGCGAGGTCGATCATCCAGGCGCCGTCGCGGTACTCGTGGCGGTGGCGGCGGGCGGCCTCGACGGCGAGGCGCGTCTTGCCGGCGCCACCGGGACCGAGCACGGTGACCAGGCGCCCGGCGGCGAACAGCGTGTCGATCCGGGCGAGGTCGCCGTCGCGTCCGATGAAGCTGGTCAGCGGCGCGGGCAGGTTACTCGGCCTGGCCTGCCGGGTGCCGGCGGCGGTGGTGGTGGCGGTGCCGGCGGCGGTGGTGCCGGCGGCGGTGGTGGTGGTGGCGG
>NZ_VCKX01000125.1 GCF_005889725.1 Nonomuraea zeae | reverse complement strand
CACCAAGCCGCAGCCCACCCCCACCAAGAGCCCGACGCACGACCCCGGCGTCGGTGACAACCCGGGTGTGGACGGTGACCCGATCCCGGTCCCCGACACCTGCGTGCGCGGCAAGGGCACCAAGCCGCTGAGCTCCAAGGCCTGGGCCACCGAGATGCTGCGCGGCAAGGGCTCGCTGAGCGACTCCACGCTCACCTGCTACCTCGCCCTCGCCCAGAACGGCAGCAAGATCTTCCCCGAGCTGACCAACGCCGGCTCGCTCGGCAAGGCGTACAAGGTGCTCAAGCCGACGAGCAAGTCCGCCAAGGCGCTGCTCGACCGCGAGCTGCTGGCCGCCTGGCTGAACTACGCGCACGGCGTGTACAACGGCTCGGCCAAGGTGCACGGCAAGACGACGCTGAAGCAGGCCGTCGCCATCGCGGAAAGGCACCGTACGGGCAAGGCCTCGGCCGCCCAGCTCAAGAAGACCGCGGTATACCTGTACAAGTACGTCAATGAGGTGATCTCAGCAACTTAAATGAGTCTGCCGTGCTCGAAATGGGTGAGGACAAGTGCGGCGCGGGCGATGTCACCGATCTTGCTGGGGCTGGCGGTGATGCGCTGCAGGGTGCGCCAGCGTTGCGTGAGCAGGGCGAAGCCGCGTTCGCCCAGGCAGCGCAGCGCGCGCAGCAGCATGTTGCGGGTGCGGGTGTCGACATCGAGGACGTTGCCGTCGGCGGGTTGGCGGACGGGGATGCGCACGCCGATCCCGGCACCGTCGTAGCCAGGATCGGCCAGGACGGGCAGGCCGCGGGCGCAGGCGGGATACAGAGCCGGCAGGACATGGATGCGGGCGGCGGTGATGTCGTGGGTCGATCCGGGCTCGACGTCGGAGACCCACAACGGCATACCGTCGGGGGCGAACAGCGCTTGGATGTTGCCGCCGTGTGGTGGGCCTTTCCCGAATACCACAGGTCGATGGGCTCGCCTTTGACGCTGGTGATCTTCTCGCGACAGCGGTCGGTGGTGATGACGGTACCGTCCAAGATCAGGTGGGGCAGTCCCTGGTCATGGGCGTGGCGCAGGCACTGGTGCAGGTCGGGTACTTGGTCGGCCAGATCCTCGATGGCCTCGTCCAGGTAGCGGTAGGCGGTTGCGCGAGAGATGTGGTGGTCACGGGCCAGGGCGGTGGGGTCGGTGCGGTCGCGAAACCAGCGCAGGACCAGCACGGCTTGGCCGAAGCAGGTCAGTGCCCGGGTGTCGGCGCGGGTGCCGCGCCGGCGGCGTTCGGCGGCCAGGAGGGTGGCGACATGGCGAACCAGGTCCCGGGAGACGTCGAGCGTGGCACGATAGGTGATCACGTGGAGCTTTCCGGTTGAGATCTTGTGGTGAGACCTCTTCTACCGGAGGCTCCACGCTCATTTCAGGGACATCGTGTCGGCGTACTGGTTCACGTGCAGAAATGGGTACGGATAATCATGCAGAGGCAGGTGCGGCGTGGTGATCGGTGCTGCCCGCTCGAGGTCGTATGTCAGCTTGGGGCGCCTGGCCCGTGCTTGGGCCATGCGGCCATGGCCAGTTCGGCGATCTCGGCCAGTTCAGCCGCGTCGGCTCCGTCCCGGGCGCGTTGTGACATCCCCTGGATTGCTGCGGCGAAGTACCCGGCCAGTGCGCGGGGGTTGGCGTCGGAGGGTAGTTCGCCTTGTTGCTGTGCGGCGCACAGGCGGTCGTGAAGGACGGTGAGATTGGCGTTGCGCAGGTCGCGCAGGAATGCCGCTATCTCATCGTCCTGGGCGGTGACGTTGGTGGCGGCGCTGATGATCAGGCAACCGGCCGGGTGGGAGGGGTCGGGGTAGATCGCTGCGGCCTCGCGCAGGATGCGGGCGAACGCCTGGCGGGCCGTGGGTTCTTCCTGGAGAGCTGCGTTCATCAACCCGCCGGCGGCTGAGCGCCCGTAGGTGTGGACCACCTCCTTGAACAGCGACCTCTTGTCGCCGAAGGCGGCGTACAGGCTGCCCGGTCTGATGCCCATCGCCTCGGTGAGTTCGCTGACCGAGGTGGTTTCGTAACCCCGTTCCCAGAAAAGCCGGGTGGCCTTGGCGATGGCCGCGTCACGGTCGAACGCACGCGGACGTCCTCGCTTTGCAGTCGTCTCACCCATGCCCAACATTGTAGAGCGTCCACTCAGGAAATCATGCTACCGTATTTCTTGATCAGTCACTCAATAAATGAGGTGGTCCTCCGTTATGAGCACGTACATGCTGGAAGGCAAGGTCGCGCTGGTCACCGGCGGGAGCCGGGGGCTCGGCCGGGCCATCGCCGAGCGGCTCGCCCGGGACGGCGCCGTCGTTGCCGTCGCCTTCGCTCGCCACAAAGCCGCGGCGAACGAGGTCATCGAGCGGATCCGCAAGGACGGCGGCCGGGCCTTCACGATACAGACGGAACTGGGCAGGCACGGAGACGCGGCCGCGCTCTGGGCCGCCTTCGATGCGCAGATCGGACAACACTCGCCTCACGAAGGTGTCGACATCATCGTCAACAACGCCGGCATCGGCCTCAGCTCGGACCTGGCCTCGCTCACGGAGGAAGGATTCGATGAGGTCTTCGCAGTGAACGTCCGGGCGCCGTTCTTCATCGTGCGGGAAGCACTGAAGCGGTTGCGGGACGGCGGGCGAATCATCAACATCTCCAGCGGCGTCGCCCGCCTGGCCATGCCGGAGATGATCGCCTACGGCTCCACCAAGGGCGCCCTGGACACCTTCACCCTCAACCTGGCCAAGGAACTGGGCCCGAGGGGCATTACGGCGAACTCGGTGCACCCCGGGATCGTCGACACCGACGTCAACGCGGGATGGCTGCGCGGCAACGCGGAAGCCGAGGCCTACGCCGCGTCGCTGGCCGCGCTGGGCCGGGTCGGGCGACCGGAGGACATCGCCGACGTGGCGGCGTTCCTCGCCTCCGACGACGCCCGCTGGGTGACCGGCAGGGTAATCGACGCGACGGGTGGCGCCAGATTGTAACCCCTCTCCCTGGGGCGGGAGCGGCCCTCCAGGCCCGCCCCGGGGAAAGGGGTCACCCACGATGATGGCCACCGAAGCGGTCGGACAGCTCTGCACATCAAGGGGTACGTCAACAACATCGCGCCGCATCCCGGTTCGTGCGCGTCAATGGCGCTTGGCGGCATAACACCGCAGATGCTTGACCTGTTCTCGTTGAGATCACCTCAATAAGTAAAGAATTTCCACTGAAGCGGGTCACGCCCTATGGCGTGGCCCGCTTTTTTTCGCCGGGACGTGTCGATCCGGGCAGCGGCCGTTCGTGTAAGCAGTGAGAACGAGAAACGGAAAGGGACGTCTCATGAAGCGGTATCTGCTCACCATGTTCCAGCCCGACGGCGACCCGCCCCCGCCCGAGATCCTGGACCCCGTCATGCGCGACCTCAACGCCCTCGAAGCGGAGATGAAGTCGGCCGGCGTCTGGGTCTTCTCCGGCGCGCTGCACCGGCCGGGACAGGCGCAGGTCGTGCAGCTGCGCGGCGGCGAGGTGCTCACGACCGACGGCCCCTACACCGAGGGCAAGGAGCACGTCGGCGGGTTCACCGTCATCACGGCGCCCGACCTGGACACCGCGCTCGGCTGGGCCCGCAAGATGGCGCGGGCGGTCGCGTTGCTGCCGATCGAGGTGCGGGAGTTCCACGGCTGAGCACGGGAACGGGGGCGGGCGGGACACCCCGCCCGCCCCCGTCACCGGCTGCGGCTACAGCACCGGCAGGTAGCGCCCGAGCTCGAACTCGGTGACGTGGCGGCGGTATTCGCGCCACTCGCTGCGCTTGTTGCGCAGGAAGAAGTCGAAGACGTGCTCGCCCAGCGTCTCGGCCACGAGCTCGCTGCGCTCCATGACCTCGATCGCGTCGTTGAGCGACCCGGGCAGCGGCTGGATGCCCAGGGCGCGGCGCTCGGCGCTGGTCAGCGTCCAGACGTTGTCCTCGGCGGCGGCGGGCAGCTCGTAGCTCTCCTCGATGCCCTTCAGCCCGGCCGCAAGGATCAGCGCGAACGCGAGGTAGGGGTTGCACGCCGAGTCGAGCGAGCGGAACTCGATGCGCGTCGAGCCGCCCTTGTGCGGCTTGTACATCGGCACCCGGACCAGGGCCGAGCGGTTGTTGTGGCCCCAGCACACGTAGGAGGGCGCCTCGCCGCCGAGGCCGGCGATGGCCTCGGCGCCGCCCCAGAGCCGCTTGTAGGAGTTGACCCACTGGTTGGTGACGGCGGTGATCTCGGCGGCGTGCTTGAGCAGCCCGGCGATGAACGACCGGCCGATCTTGGACAGCCGGTAGTCGGAGCCGGCCTCGTAGAAGGCGTTCCTGTCGCCCTCGAACAGCGACATGTGGGTGTGCATGCCGGAGCCCGGGTGCTCGGTGAACGGCTTGGGCATGAACGAGGCCCAGATACCCTGCTCCAGGGCGACCTCCTTCATGATCAGGCGGAAGGTCATGATGTTGTCGGCCGTGGTCAGCGCGTCGGCGTAGCGCAGGTCGATCTCCTGCTGGCCGGGCGCGCCCTCGTGGTGGCTGAACTCGACGGAGATGCCCATCGACTCCAGCATCATGATCGCCTGGCGCCGGAAGTCGTGACCCGAGCTGTGCGGCGTGTGGTCGAAGTAGCCGCCGGAGTCGATCGGCTCGGGCCGCTGGCCCGGCTCGGGGCGGTTCTTCAGCAGGAAGAACTCGATCTCCGGGTGGGTGTAGAAGGTGAAGCCCATGTCGGCGCACTTGGCGAGCGTGCGCTTGAGGACCCAGCGCGGGTCGGCGTGCGACGGCGAGCCGTCGGGCATGAGGATGTCGCAGAAGATGCGCGCCGCGCCGGGCGTCTCGCTGCGCCACGGCAGGATCTGGAACGTGGCCGGGTCGGGCTTGGCGAGCATGTCGGACTCGTAGACGCGGGCGAAACCCTCGATCGCCGAGCCGTCGAACCCTATGCCCTCCGCGAACGCGCCCTCCAGCTCGGCGGGGGCGATCGCGACGGACTTGAGGAAGCCGAGCACATCAGTGAACCAGAGCCGGATGAACCGGATGTCGCGTTCCTCGAGCGTGCGGAGCACGAACTCCTGCTGGCGGTCCAAGGCATCCCCTCGATAAGACAGTACAGGTCTTCTATCAGGATGCCGTGTCCGTGTTTCGCACACGTTACGGGGGGTGCCGGTGCGAGCCTCGCTGACAAAGGGCCCGCCCAGACTTACTGTGATCACGCAGTTAGTCTCGGGGGAGGCATTGGTGGCTATCGACCTGCTCAATCACAAGCTCGATCGGGCGTTCGACCACATCGACGCGTGCGGTAACGGCGTCGTCGAGCGTGAGGACCTGCTGGGGCTGGGCGCCCGCATTCTGGTGGGCTTCGGGGAGTCCCCCACGTCGGTCACCGGGGCGAGCCTGGTCGACAGCTTCGACGGCATCTGGTCCACTCTGTCGCACGCGCTCGAACGTGACGGCGACTCCGGCATCGCCCGTGCGGACTTCCGTGCGGGGATGGCGGCGGCGTTCGTCACGGGAGACCGGTACGACCCGGTGTTCAGACCCGCCACGGTGGCGGTGGCGGAGCTGTGCGACAGCGACAACGACGGCAGCATCCGGCCGGGCGAGTTCCGGACGATGCTGTGCGCGTTCGGCATCGCCTACGACGACGTGGATGAGGCGTTCGACCGGCTCGACCGGACGGGAAGGGGCTCGCTCACCGTGGACGAGCTGGTCCTGGCCGCCGCCGAGTATTACCGCAGCGACGACCCGAACGCGGCCGGCAACTGGCTTTTCGGACCGCTGTGAACGCCACGATGAGCACCACCGTGTTCGCCACGGTACGCACCGCGCTGCGCTCGGCGCTGGCTTCCATGATGCCGCTGCCGCGCAGGGGCGGCTCGGCCGCGCTTGCGCTGCTGCCGCTCACCGAGCGCGTGCCCGCCATGGCGGCGCCGTGCAGGATGCACCCGGCCGTCTACGCGATCGAGGCCGCGGTCATCGACTGGGCCAGGCGGACCGGGCTGCGGGCCGATCCCGAGGTCGGCTTCCACCGGATGGCCGGCCGGGCGTTCGCCGAGTTCGACGCGGCCGCCGCCGCCCTGTTCGCGCAGTGGCTGACCTGGCTGTTCCACCTGGACGACGAGCTGGACGAGGGCTCGTGCTCGCTGGACATCTTCCAGGGCATGCTCAAGGGCGCCTCGCGCCATCCGCTGGAGGCGGCCTTCGCCGACCTGTGGCGGGTGACGAGCGCGCGGATGAGCGACAAGTGGCGGGCCAGGTTCGCGGTCGGGCTGCAGCGCCAGCACGACGCCTGCCGGGCCGAGGCCGACAACAGGGCCTCGGGCCGGATGCCGACGCTGGAGGAATATCCGGCGCTGCGCAGGGGCACCGTGGGCCCGTACGTCTACGACCTGGTCGAGCCGTGCCTGCGGGTGGAGGTGCCGGCCTGGGTGCACGAGTGCGAGCCCTGGCAGCAGCTCGTGGAGGCCTGCAGCGACGTCACGGCCTGGTGCAACGACGTGGCCTCGCGGCCGAAGGAGCGCGGCGACGTGCACAACTTCGTGGTGCTCGCGATGCGCCAGCTCGGGCTGGGCGAGCGGGAGGCGACCGCCTGGGTGCTGGACCGCATCGCCGGCCGCTGCCAGGACATGCGCAAGGCCGCCAGGCTGCTGCCGCTGGACGACCTCGGGCCCAAGGAGGCAAGGGACGCCGCCAAGGTGGCCTGCGCCTACCTGGCGGCGCCGCGCGCCCATCTCGACTGGCTCCTGGAGTCCAAGCGCTACGCCTGATCCGAACTACGCCTGATCCGAACTACGCCTGAGCCGAACTACGCCTGAGCCGAGCTCTACGCCTGACCGGCGGCGAGCATGTCACCCGCGGGGGTGCGGCGGTAGACGACCTGTTTGCCGACCCGCATCCCCACCGTGAGCCCGCCGCCGCTGAGCACGCCGAGGTGCTGGCTCACGGCGCCGGGCGTCAGCTCCATGCGCCCGGCCAGGGCCGAGGTGGTGCTGGGCTCGGCGAGCGCGACCAGGATCCGGGCCCTGCTCCTGCCGATGAGCGCCGCCAGCGCGCCGGGCGCGGGCGGCGGCCCCTCGTCCCACAGGGTGCCGATGCCGAGCACGGGGTAGACCAGCATCGACTGGTACGGCGCCGACATCACCGCCACCGACGGCCACCAGAACGCGCTCGGCACCAACACCAGGCCGTCGCCGTAGAGCTTGTCCTGCAGGCACGAGGTCCGGTCGACGAGCAGCCGCTCCCCCGTCCAGACCACGGCCGGGTCGAGCCCGGCGAACAGCTCCCGCGCGCCACCCTGCGCGAGCTGCCGCGTCCGGCGCAGGACGTCGCGCTCCAGCAGCCCGTACACCCGGGGCCAGAACTCGGCGAAGCAGGTCTCCCAGTAGCGCTCCAGCGCGTCGGCGACCCTGGCCACGCCCGCCTCCGGGTCCGCGGCGAACCGCGCCAGCCGCGCCGGGTCGATGCCCGCGATCTTCGCGACCTCCGTGCGCGCCACGTCGGGCGGCGTGTTCCTGACCCGCGCCAGCTCCGCCCGGAACTCCGGCATCGGCGTGTCGGGCGGCGGGGTGATGAAGTCGGCGATGTAGCCGCTCGGCGGCACCAGCGCGAACAGCTCGGCCAGGTCGAGGCCGTCGATCAGGGGCCGGACGGCCTTGAGCCACGGCAGGTGGAAGGACTGCCTGGCGGGGCCCTGGAGGGTGCGCAGGCTGGCCACGAGCTCCCACATCGGGGAGAACGCGAACCGGATGCGCGCCACGTCCTCCGGCGTCAGGACCCAGGTGATGGACATCTTTTTAGTCTGCACTAAATCGTTCGCGCAAGAAAACCGTAAATATCAGTCTTTGTCACGTGTCAACCATCTCCGTCGACCGGCCGCCCCGGAAGACCACGCAGTTCTTCCGCTCCAAGGTGGGCGGCCTGCCCCGTCCCTTCTGGGCCCTGTGGGGCGGCACCGTCGTGAACCGCCTGGGCACCATGGTCATGCCCTTCACCGGCGTCTACCTGACCCAGAGCCGCGGCCTGTCGCTGGCCACGGCCGGCCTCGTGATGGGCGTGTTCGGCGCGGGCTCGCTGCTGTCGCAGCTGCTCGCCGGGGTGCTCACCGACCGCATCGGGCGCCGGGCCACGCTGTCGGGCGGCATGCTGGCCACCGCCGCGGGCATGCTGGCGCTCGGCTACAGCACCTCGCTGCCGGCGATCCTGGCCTCGATGTTCGTGCTCGGCCTGGTCGTCGACGTCTACCGGCCCGCATCGAACGCCCTGGTCGCCGACCTGGTCTCGCCGGTCGAGCGGCCCCGCGCGTACGGGCTGCTGTTCTGGGGGATCAACCTCGGCTACGCGGTCGGCATGACGGCCGGCGGCTGGCTGGCGGGGCTCGGGTTCGTCTGGCTGTTCTGGATCGACGCGGTGTCGAGCGTGGTCTTCGCCGTGCTGGTCTGGCGGGCGGTCCCGGAGACCAGGCCCGCGGCCAGGGAGTCCGCGGGCGGCTTCGGCGTGGTGCTGCGCGACCGGGTCATGGTCGGCTTCACGGTGGTCATCCTGGGCAACGCGCTGGTCTACATGCAGACGATGACCATGCTGCCGGTCGCGATGACCGAGGTCGTGAAGCTCTCGCCGGGACAGTACGGGCTGGCCATGGCCCTGAACGGGGTGCTGATCGTCGTCGTGCAGCCGCTGGTGTCCGGCTGGCTGGGGCGCAGGGACGCGGCCCGTACGCTGGCGCTGGGCATGGCCGTGATGGGCGCCGGGTTCGCGATGACCGCGTTCGTCACGAGCACGCTGGGGCTGGCCGCCACGATCGCGGTGTGGACGGTGGGCGAGATCATCACGGCCGGCATCCCCGGCGCCGTCGTGGCCGCGCTGGCGCCGGCGGAGCTGCGCGGGCGGTACGCGGGACTGTTCGGGTTCGCCTGGTCGCTGGCCGGGGTGCTGGCGCCGCTGCTCGGCGGGCCGCTGCTGGAGATCGGCACGGGGGCGCTGTGGTTCTCGGTCGGCGGTATCGGCGTGCTGTCGGCGGCCGGGCTGCTGCTGCTCGGACCCGCGATCCGGCGACGTTGAGAAAATTTTGATCGGATATTGGCGCGCTGCCGGTAATTTCCACCCAGCACTGGGGTGGGAAGGACGGGTCGGATGCGCCGCGAAGGTCTGGCACGTGGTGTGGCGATCGGCATCGCCACGCTCGCCGTCGCATTTGAGCTCACCGACATCTGGGTGACGGCGCAACTGCCGCAGCCGACGTACACGCCGCTTCCCTTCGCGCCCGAGGACATGGCGGGCACCGCCTTCCCCGTCTTCGGCGCGATCCTGGTGCACAGCAGGCCGCGGCTGGTGATCGGCTGGCTGCTGTGCGTCGGCGGGCTGTGCGCCGCGGCCAACATCCTGGCCGCGAACCTCCACCTGCTCCTGTACGCCGGGCCGCCGAGCGGCTGGCCGATCGTCAACCTGACCTGGCACGTCCTGCAGCTCACGCTGGGCGTGCTGCTGCCGCTCTGCTACCCGGTCGGCACCCTGCCGTCCAAGCGGTGGCGGGCGGTGGTGGCGCTGGCCGTCACGGGCATGGCGCTCGACTGGGTGACCGTGCTGTCCGGGCAGAAAACGTTTAGGGAAGCCGCGCACTGGATGGTGTCGGCGGCCATGGTGCTGGCGTTCACCTCGCTCGTCGTACGCTTCGCGCGCGGCGACGCGGCCGAGCGCCGTCAGCTCCTGTGGCTGCTCGTGACGCTGCCCGGCCTGCTGGTCCCGTGGATGCTGGGCGACCCGGTCTGGTGGGTGGCGACCCTGGCCATCCCGCTGATCCCGGCGGCGATCGCGGTGGCGGTGCTGCGCTACCGGCTGTTCGGGATCGACACGCTGATCAGCAGGGCGCTGGTCGGCACCGGGCTGGCGATCGTGGTCACCGGCGTCTACGTGGTGGTGAGCGCGGCCTCCAGCGTGTTCCTGTCGGAGGTGGACCGGATCGCCGGCATCGCGGCCGCGGTGTTCGCCGGCGCGGCCTTCCAGCCGGTGCGGCGGCTGTTGCAGCGCGGCGTGGACCGGCTGCTGTACGGCAGCACCGGCGTGCCGGGCGCGCTGGCCAGGCGCCTGCGGCACCGGCTGCAGCACACCGACCCGGTGCACGGGCTGCTGGCCACGCTGGACGTGCTGCGCGAGGGCCTGTCGGTGACCGGCACGGCGGTCGAGCTGGACGGCACGACGACCGTCTCAGGATCTCTCCGGACGAACCCGGACCTATCAGACCCGCCGGACCCGCCGGACCCGTCGGCGTCATCGGACCCTGGCCCGCCTCCGCCGGCGAAGGTCATCGCGCTGGTGTGGCACGGGGAGCCCGTGGGGCTGCTGCTGATCGGGCCGACGGACCGGCGCAGGTTCCCCGCGGCGCACGACGAGCGGGTGATCGCGACGCTGACCCCGTACATCGCCGACGCCGCCCACGCCGTGCGCCTGACGGCGGCGCTGCAGCGCTCGCGCGAGCGCATCCTGACCGCCCGCGAGGAGGAGCGGCGGCGGCTGCGCCGCGACCTGCACGACGGGCTCGGCCAGTCACTCACCGGCATGGCCATGTCGATCAACACCGCGCGCCTGACCATGCGCAGCTCCCCGGAGAGCGCCGACCGGCTGCTCGCCGGGCTGCGGGCCGGCATGGACGCGGTGAGCGGCGACATCAGGCAGCTCGTGTACGGCCTGCGCCCGCCCGCGCTGGACGAGCTGGGCCTGGCGGGGGCGGTGCGCGAGCTCGCCCAGGGCCCGGCCCACGAGCCGGCTCACGCATCGGCCCGGGGATCGGCCCCGGGGTCGGTCCACGAGCCGGTCGAGACGTACGGCGACCTGACCGGGCTGCCCGCGGCGGCCGAGGTGGCCGCGTACCGGATCGTCCAGGAGGCGCTCACGAACGCTCGCAAGCACGCGGGCGCCACCAGGATCGCGATCACGCTGCGTCGCGACGACTGCCTGCGCGTGACCGTCACCGACGACGGGGCCGGGATGCCGCCGGACGCGCGCCCCGGCGTCGGGCTGACCTCGATGCGCGAGCGGGCCGCCGAGCTCGGGGGCACCTGCGTCGTACGGGAAGCAGAAGGAGGGGGCACCACTGTCCACGCCGATCTTCCACTGTGAAATTTCGCCATATACCCAGACACGTTCTCCCTCTACAGTTACGCCTGACATGCTGACCTTCACCGCGCTGGGACCGTTCCAGGCCTGGTCCAACGGCGCCCCCCTCGATCTCGGCGGCCAGCGGCAACGAGCCGTGCTCGCGCGCCTCCTCGTGGCCGGCGGCCGTGCCGTGCCCGTGAACACCCTCATCGACGAGCTCTGGCCGGGCAGCCCGCCCGCGCAGGCCCTGTCCACGATCCAGGGCTACGTCTCCCGCCTGCGCCGCGCGCTCGAACCGGACCGCGCGCCGCGCGAGGAGGCGGGCGTGCTGGTGTCCGCACCGCCCGGTTACGCGCTGCGCGCGGCGACCGAGCAGGTGGACGCGTGGCGGTTCGAGTCCCTGGTCAAGTCGGACGGCGATCCAGCGGGCGTGTGGGCGGCCATGGACACCGCGCTGGGGCTGTGGCGGGGGCCCGCGCTGGCCGAGTTCGCCGAGCTGAGCTGGGCCGCCACCGAGGCGGGCAGGCTGGAGGAGCTGCGGCTGATCGCCGTCGAACGACGGGCCGACGCCGGGCTGGCGCTGGGCCGGGCGACCTCGCTGGTCGCCGACCTGGAGGCGCACGCGTCGGCGTACCCGCTGCGCGAGGAGGCCTGGCGGCTGCTGTCGGTGGCCCTCTACCGGATGGGCCGCCAGGGCGACGCGCTCGCGGCGCTGCGCAGGGCGCGCGCCGTGTGGCGGGACGAGCTGGGGCTCGACCTGTCGGCCGGGCTGAAGCGCCTGGAGGCCGACATGCTCGCCCAGCGCCTGGAAGAGCCGCCCGCCGCACCTCCCGCACCCGCCGGTCCCGCCGCGCCTCCCGCACCCGCCGTGCCGGATTCCGGCGCGCGGGAAGGGGCGGCCGTGCTGCGCGTCCTGGTGGCCGACGACCAGGCACTCGTACGCGCGGGGCTGCGGGCGATGCTGGAGGTCGAGGCCGGGGTGGAGCTGGCCGGGGAGGCCTGCAACGGCGAGGAGGCGATCACGGGCGTCCGCGAGACGCGGCCGGACGTGGTCCTGCTCGACATCCAGATGCCGCATCTCGACGGCCTGGCCGCGGCCCGCAGGATCCTGTCCGGGGAGCGGCCCCCGAAGGTGGTGATGATGACCACGTTCGGCAGCGACGAGAACCTGTATGCGGCGTTGCGAGCGGGCGTGAGCGGATTCGTGCTGAAGACGTCGGACCCCGAGCAGTTCCTCGCCGCGATCAGGGCCGCGGCGGCCGGAGACGCGCTGATCGACCCGGCGGTCACCACGCGGCTGATCTCGGCGTTCGCCGGGCGCACCGACCCGGCCTCTCCCCCGGCGCTGGCCGGGCTCTCCGACGACCGGCTCGACGTGCTGAAACTCGTCGCCAGGGGCCTGACGAACCGGCAGATCGGCCAGACGCTCGCCCTGCCGGAGGAGGAGGTCGGCGTCCTGGTCAAGTCGCTGCTGGAGCATCTCGGGCTGTTCGACCGGGCGCAGCTGGTGATGGCCGCGTACGAGTCGGGGCTGGTCACCCCGGGCACCTCTGTCGCGAAATGAGGTTCTTTTCGTCTCTTTGACGATAAAAATCGGGGCGTACTAGGGTGGTCATGTGGCCCAACTGCGCATTGCCCTGGCACAGACGAACCCGGTTGTCGGCGACCTGACCGCCAACGCGGAGCGGCTGCTCGCGTGGACCCGCGACGCCGCCGAGCGCGGAGCCCACCTCGTCGTCTTCACCGAGATGTTCCTGACCGGCTATCCCGTCGAGGACCTGGTGCTGCGCACGTCCTTCGTGGACGCCAGCATCGAGACCCTGGACGAGGTGGCGCGCACGCTGGAGCGGGAAGGGCTGGGCGAGCTGCCGGTGGTGGTCGGCTATGTCGACCGCGCCGGCCTGGCTCCCCGGGTGGGCCAGCCGAAGGGCGCCTCGCTCGACGCGGCCGCGCTGCTCCACCGGGGCGAGGTGGTCATCCGCACGGCCAAGCACCACCTGCCGAACTACGGGGTGTTCGACGAATACCGCTATTTCGTGCGCGGCGACCGGCTGCCGGTCTTCCGGCTGCACGGGGTGGACGTCGCGATCGCGGTGTGCGAGGACCTCTGGCAGGACGGCGGCCCGGTGGCCGTCGTGGGGCAGGCGGGGGCCGGGCTGCTGGTCGTGCCGAACGCCTCGCCGTACGAGAAGGAGAAGGACGACGTACGCCTGGAGCTGTGCGCGCGCAGGGCGCGCGAGGCCGGGTGCGCGCTCGTCTACGTCAACCAGGTCGGCGGGCAGGACGAGCTGGTCTTCGACGGCGACTCGATCGTCGTGGACGGCGCGGGCGAGCTGGTGGCGCGCGCCGGCCAGTTCACGGAGGAGCTGCTGGTCGTCGACCTGGACCTGCCGGTCTCCGACGCCCCGATCGGGGCGTTCCCGCACGACGCGGGCGACGGCACCACGATCACGGTCGATCGCGTCGTGCTCTCCTCCGAGCCGGTGGCGCCCTACGAACCGGCGCCCGGCAGGATCGCCGAGCGGCTCGACCTGCACGCGGAGGTCTACTCGGCGCTGGTGCTCGCGGTCAGGGACTACGTGGCCAAGAACGGCTTCCGCTCGGTCATCCTGGGGCTTTCAGGCGGCATCGACTCCGCCCTGACGGCGACGATCGCCTCCGACGCCATCGGCCCCTCCCGCGTCAACGTGGTGCTCATGCCCTCGCGCTACTCCTCCGAGCACTCCCTGGCGGACGCGGAGGAGCTGGTGCGCAGGCAGGGCGTCAACTCGCAGGTCGTGCCGATCGCCGAGATCGTCAACGCCTTCGAGAAGGAGATCGACCTGTCCGGCCTGGCCGCCGAGAACCTCCAGGCCAGGGTGCGCGGCATGATCCTCATGGGCCTGTCCAACGAGCACGGGCACCTGGTGCTGACGACGGGCAACAAGAGCGAGCTGGCGACCGGCTACTCGACCCTCTACGGCGACTCCGCCGGCGGCTTCGCCCCGATCAAGGACGTGCCGAAGACGATGGTGTGGGAGCTGTCCAGGTGGCGCAACGCCCACTCCGAGCCCCAGTTCCTGATGAGCGCCGAGCGCCCGATCCCGGAGAACTCGATCTCCAAGGAGCCGAGCGCCGAGCTGCGGCCCGACCAGCGCGACACCGACTCGCTGCCCCCGTACGAGGTCCTCGACCGGCTGCTCGACGACTACGTGGAGAAGGACATGGGCTCGCAGGAGCTCATCGCGGCGGGCCACGACCCGGCCCTGGTGACGAGGGTGATCAGGCTGGTGGACCTGGCGGAGTACAAGCGCCGCCAGTATCCGCCAGGCCCCAAGATCACCCCCAAGAACTTCGGCAGGGACCGCCGCCTGCCGATCACCAACCGCTGGCGCGAGACCACCGGCTAGGCGCCGGGCCCGGCCTGCCTCAGACGCGGTCCGCGGCGATGAGCAGGTACTGGAAGCTGCCGTTGCGGTAGGCGTCGAGGAACGCCTCCTCGATGCCGGTCGCGAGCTGGGTCTTCGCGCGCAGCTCCCAGTAGGGGATGGTGACCGCCGTGAGGTCGATCACGCTGATCGGCACGAGGCGGTTGGCCGCCATCTCCTTGAAATAGGTGCTGCGCGAGTGGATGTCGCAGATGTAGTGGGCGTTGATCTGGCTGATGGCGCGCGACGGCAGCCCGTAGGCGTCGTTGTAACAGCCGGTGATGGTCACGTAGCGGCCGCCGCGGGCCAGCAGCCGGGCATGCGCGGCGAACAACAGGGAGAGCTCGACGTACATCGTGCTCTCGTTGTTCCAGATCGCCTGGTACGAGCCCGCCTCGAAGCCGGTGTCGAGCATGTTGCGGAAGTGGAAGCGCACCTTGTCGTCCACACCACGTTCCTTGGCCCGCTCGTTGGCGAACGACACCTGGGACTCGGAGATCGACACGCCGTCCACGTAACAGTCGTGCCGCATGTTGACCAGGAGGCTGGAGCCGCCCCGGCCGCAGCCCGCGTCCATGACGCGATGGTGCGGCCGCAGGTCGCCGAGATGCCCGATGAGGACTTGGGCCTGCGCCGACTCCAGCCGGTGCAGCTCGGCGACGATGCGTTCCTGCCGGGTCTCCTCCGGGCCGTCCAAGACCGACCAGTCCACCTCGCCTATGCCGTAGTGGTGGTGATAGATGCCGTCGACCTCGCCCAGGCGCAGGTTGACCGGGTTCTGCTCAGCGTTCCAATAGTCCGCGACGGAATGCTGGTAGAGGCTGCTGAGCACGGGGTTGGCAGTCACTGACGAGCTCCTTTCGTTATGGATTTTCACGAGTTGTAGCGGCTGCTGGAGCCGTGCCATTCGAGGCAACCGGCCATCCATCCCTGGGCGCCGCGCAAGAAGCGCTGCAGCTCGGCGCACGGGACGGCGGACAGCGCCCGCTGGCTGGCTTCGAAGCCCTTCACGAAGTCGTTGTGCATGAAGACGGCGGTCTCCGTCGCCTCCCTGATCGAGCACTTCTCCTCCGCGGCGATGAGCAGGACCAGGTTGGAGTCGGGCAGCTCGTCGGCCGCCTCCCTGGCCACGGAGTGGAGGTCGTTGACGATGACGCTGGCGGTGCCGGCCTGCATGAGGGCGGTGTGGAAGCGCCGGTCGCCGAAGAGGTCGGGGGGCAGCTCGAAGCCGGCGACGATGTCGATGAGCGTCATGGAGGTGTAGAAGCTGTCGTGCTGGCGGGCCGCGAGGTAGCGCCACACGGGCGGTGGCGTCTCCAGGTAGCGCCAGGCGGCGTACGCGGTCCAGCTCACGTACATCTGGGAGGTGATGTTGCAGATGCGCATCCTTTGTGCGGGGCTGGCATGGCGGGAGACGTGGCCGACGGCCGACCTGAGCGCGACCAGGACGGGATCCGCGGCGATCGCCTCCTCCAGCTGCCGGGTGTAGTCGCCCGCGGGCGGGGGCGGGTCCATGGCCGACGTCACGAGGGCCAGGCGCGGGGGCAGCTCCGTGGGCGTCGCGCCGAGGTCGCTCTCGTCGGCGTAGTAGTCGTCCGACGCCCACCAGGCGGCGTTCATCTGGGCCCCCACCAGCAGCAGGTCGGGGTCGTCGCTGTCGGGATGGGCGAGCATGGCCAGCCGCCCGAACCCGGTCTCGCCGAACTTGCCGAGCTGCTCGGCGTAGATGCCGGTCCGCTCCGCCCACGCCACGAGCCGCCGGTTCACCTCCGCGCCGAGTGCCTCGTCGTCGCGTACGGTGCCGGGGCAGTAGAGCGGCGGATAGGACCCGTCGCCCCACTCGCGCTCCAGGTAGGGCAGCGGCACGAGCGCGGGCAGGCCGCGGCGGACCGGCGGCAGGACGGCGGGCTCGTGCCCGTCGTCCGCTGTGCCCTCCGCTGTGCCCTCCGCTGTGCCCTCCACCGGGCCCTCCACCGGGCCCTCCGCGACGCCTCCGGTGGGGTCCCCCGTCACGGGCACGGGGCGCGGCAGGTCCTGGAAGCGGAGCGTGGAGGTCCCGAGGCCGCTCGGGGCCACCGGCACCGGCACCGCTCCGGCGGCCGCGCTCCCGGCGGGCCGCGACGTCTCGGCCCAGCGCAGGGCGGCGGCTCCCAGGCCGGTCGGGCCCGTGGGGATGGGCAGGGGGTCGTGGTACGGGCGCGGTGTCGCGGCCTCATCTGGCATGGCGTCTCTTCTTCTCCGATCCTGGACTGGCCGGCCGGTCAGGAGCGCGGGGCGGCGGTGTCGACGTTCTCGAGGATCCCGATCGCGTCCGGGACCAGGATCGCCGCCGAGAAGTACGCGCTGACCAGGTAGGACATCACCGCCTTGGCGTTGACGCCCATGAACCGGACGTTCAGCCCCGGTTCGTACTCCTCCGGGATGCCGGTCTGGTAGAGGCCGACGACCCCCTGGTCGTCCTCGCCCGTGCGCAGGGCGATGATCGAGCTGGTCTGGTGGGCGGACAGCGGGATCTTGCCGCAGGGGAAGATGGGCACGCCGCGCCAGGCCGGGATCTCGTGGCCCTCGACGTTGGCACTGCCGGGCACCAGGCCGCGCTTGTTGCACTCCCTGAAGAACGCGGCGATGGCCTTGGGGTGAGCCAGCAGCAGGCGCGTCTTGCGGCGCATGCTGATCAGGTCGTCGAGGTCGTCGGGGGTGGGCGGTCCCGACCAGGTGTTGATCCGCTGGCCGTAGTCGGCGTTGTGCAGCAGGCCGAACTCGCGGTTGTTCAGCAGCTCCCACTCCTGGCGCTCGCGGATCTCGTGGATCGTCAGGCGGAGCTGCTGCTCGACCTGGTTCATCGGGTCGTTGTAGAGGTCGGCCACGCGGGAGTGGACGCGGAGGACGGTCTGGGCCACGCTCAGCTCGTACTCGCGGGGGTGCAGGTCGTAGTCCACGAACGTGCCGTTGATGGGCTGCTCCCCCACGTGCCCGGCGGCGACGTCCACCGCGGCCTCGCCGCGGCGGTTGACCGGCTTGCGGGTCTCCTCCAGGTATCGGGCGATGTGCTGCCGCAGCGCCGGGGACGCGCCGAGCACCTCCTGGAAGCGGGACCACGGAGAGACGAGGATGGTGCCGGGCGTGGCCGCCCTGACGGTGAACAGCCAGCGCGGGTCCTCCTGCCCGAGCGCCTCGTCGCCGAACTGGTCGCCGTCGGCGATGACGCCGTGGACCTCCGTGCCGCCGTATTTGCCGGTGGACAGGCGGTCGAGGCGGCCGTGGGCGATGACGTACGTCTCGGTGACCGGGTCGCCGGCCTCGACGAGGATCTCTCCCGCCTGGATGTCCCTAGGGGTGAACGTCGCGGCGATCGCCTCCAGGACGCCGAGGTCGTCAAACCCGCGCAGCGGGGGCAGCTCCGCGAGCGTCTCCGGGATGATGCGCACGTCGTCGGCGCCGTTCTGCACGACGCTCACCCGGCCGCGGCCGACCGTGTGCGTGAGCCTGCGGTTGACCCGGTAGGTGCCGCCCCGCACGTCGACCCAGGGCAGCATGCGCAGCAGCCAGCGGGAGGTGATGGCCTGCATCTGCGGGCGGGTCTTGGTGGTGGTGGCCAGATTGCGGGCGGCCCTGGTGTCCAGGCTCAGCCGCGGTTCGGTCCCGGGTTCCGTTGACTCCGTGGACATGCTTCCTCGCAATCGCTCAAGTGGATCGAACCCGGCATCCCCCGCGCAGCCAGCCGACAACTACAGAAAGTAATTAAACAGATACTATAGGTAGAGTCTCTTGCCGGTCATGGCCTCCTGCCGCTCAGGTAAGAGCCGTATAGCCATAAGGACAGGAGTCGTTAAGCAGGCTGAGAATTCTTGGATAATGTTCAGCATGCTGAAGAAACTGTCGGCAGGGCGCGTGCTGGCGGCGGGAGTGGCCGCCAGCCTGGTGCTGACGGGGCTGGTGTGGCTGCTGGGCCAGCGGTTGCACGGCGTCGCCCTGCTGCCCGACCAAGGAGCGTCCTGGTACTACTGGAAGCTCCCCGAGCCGACGGTGTGGACCAGGTTGTCGGCCTGGGGCGGCTACGCGGCTCACCAGATCGCGTTCTGGTGGCTGATCCACTACGCGCAGACCAAGGTCGGCCGCTACTCCTCCGGGCTGCACCCGGTCAACGTCGTGGCCCTGGCGGTGAACACCGGCTTCGTCGTCCTGCACCTGCTGCAGACGCAGCTCTTCTACGACGGGCTCGCGCAGGACGTGTCGATCTTCAGCTCGCAGGGATCGGTGATCCTGCTCCTGGTGGCGGTGCTGCTCATGGAGAACCGGCGCCGCGGCCTGTTCTTCGGCCGCCCGGCGCCCATCCGCGCGGAGATCGTCGCCTTCGCCCGCCGCTACCACGGCTATCTGTTCAGCTGGGCCGCGGTCTACACCTTCTGGTACCACCCGGCGGAGACCACCAGCGGGCACCTGATCGGATTCATGTACATGTTCCTGCTGCTGTTGCAGGGCAGCCTGTTCCTGACGCGGGCGCACACCGCCCGCTGGTGGACCGTCACGCTGGAGCTGGCGGTGGCGGCGCACGGCACGCTGGTCGCCGTCATGAACAGCGGGCCGGGCGGGGCGTGGCCGATGTTCCTGTTCGGCTTCCTCGGGGTCTTCATCGTCACCCAGATGCACGGGCTCGGCCTCGGGCGGGGCACGCGGTGGCTGATCGGGCTCGGCTACGCGGGCGCCGCCCTCACCGTGTACGCCCTGCGCGGCCAGCCGCTCGGCGTGTCCGCGATCGTGCGGATCCCGGCCATCGAATACCTGCTGGTGGCCGTGCTCGCCGTGCTGCTGTGGCTGGGCCTGCGCGCCGCCAGGCTGGTGCGGGCGCGCGCCGTACAATGAGCGCGTGGTGGGCGAAGACGCACGTTACGTGGCCGAGGCGGCCGACGAGGTGCGCGCCGACATCCGTTCCTGGCCCACCGGCCGGCTGCTGTCCGTGGCCGCGCGGCTGGTCGAGCGGCGCTTCCACGACTTCCTGGCCGCCCACCAGCTCACCCACGCGGGCCTGATCGCGTTGCACCACCTCACCGCGGGTCCGCTGACCCAGCGCGAGCTGGCGGTGGCCTGCCGGGTGACCGACCAGACGATGAGCCGGACGATCGGCCACCTGCTCCGCTCGGGCTACATCGGCAAGCGCACCGACGACCGCGATCGCCGCCGGGCCCTGGTGGAGCTGACCCAGCGCGGCACGGAGGTGCTGGCGCACGCCCGCGAGAAGGAGCGCGACTCCGGCGACCTGCTCGGCGCGGTCGAAGACTACGCCCGCTTCCGCGAGGACCTCATCAAGCTCATCTCGATCTCCTGAGACTCCCCCTCGCACTCCTGAGGAGCACGACCCCCCGTGACCGCCACTCCCCTCGAAGACCTCGACCTGCTCCGCATCGAGATCGGCACCATCTGGGCCCTCGACGGGCGCGGCCGGCTCCCCGGCCCGGAGGAGCTGGTGATCGGGTCGGCCTCCGGCGGCCTCACCGCGGCGGTCGCCCGCGACGTGCCGGACGAGCTCGCCACGCGGCTGCTCGCCCTCGTGGCCCGCGCCGCCCACGCGCCGCCCGGCCGGCCTCCTGCCGTGCTGGAGGAGTGCCGCGCGCTGCTCGGGGCCGGCCTGACCGTGTCCGGCGGGCCCACCTACGTGGTCAGCGCGCCGGCCCTGCCCCGGGCGGCCGTCGAGGTGCTGAGGTCCGGCGATCCCGCGCACGCCGATCGCGTACGGCACCTGCGTCCCCTCTCCTGGGAGCCGGAGGAGTGGACGGAGCTGGTCAGCGGCGGCGAGGGCACGTCTCAGGCAGCCGGGCAGGCCATGGCCACGAGAGCCGGGCATGCGGCGGCCTCGGCTGGGCGGCCGGGCAGGTCACGGTCTGGCGGGCGGCTCGCCGCTGTGCAGGATCTCCTGCTCCCACGCGTCCCTCGGCTGGGTGTGCAGGCGCCAGTAGTGCTCGGCGATGTCGTCGGGATCGAAGGCCGTGCCGGGTGCGACGGGTCCCGCGACGGTGACGCTGGCCACGTGGACGCCGCCGGGACCGTACTCCTCGTCGAGCAGCCGCACCAGCGTCCGCACGCCCGCCTTGCCGAGGGACAGGCTCGTGTAGGCCGCCTTGGGCTCGGGCATCCCGCCGGTGATCAGGAACGAGCCGCCGCCCCGCCCCACCATCGCGGGGGCGACGTGCGCGCCCGTGATCAGCGCCCCGACCACGTTGACCGCCCAGGCGTCCAGATGATCCCGTACGGTCGCCTCCCCCGGAGCGTCCGGGCGGATGATCGCGGCGTTGTACACCACGACGTCCGGCGTGCCCAGCTCGGCCGCCGCCGCGTCGAGCGCCGCGCGCAGCTCCGTCTCGTCCGCGCTGTCGGCCCGGAACGCCGGCATCCCCTCAAGACCCAGCGTCCCGCCGGAGCGCGATATGAGCGCGACCGGCAGTCCTTCTTTCGCGAACCGCAGGGCGACCGACCGCCCGATCCCCGGCCCCGCACCCACGATCACTGCACCCGGCATCATCGGCTCCTTCACGTTGTTGGCACTGACACTGGCGACGCTAAGGCGTCACATACATGTGAAGGTCAAGGAAGCGTATGAGGATCGGTGACCTCGCCCGCGAGACCGGGGTGAGCAGGCGGCTGCTGCGTTACTACGAGGAGCAGGGGCTGCTGCGGCCGCTGCGGCTGCCCAACGGCTACCGCGAGTACGGCGACGCGGACGTCGCCGCCGTCCGCCACATCCGCACCATGCTGGCCGCCGGGCTGCCGACGGTGGTCATCGGGCGGCTGCTGGACTGCGTGCACGACGAGGGCCCGAGGATGGTGCCGTCAGCGTGCCCCGGCATGCTCACCAGCCTGCGGCGGGAGCAGCGGCGCATCGCGGAGACGATCGAACGGCTCCAGATGTCGCAGGCCGCGCTGGACACCATGCTCACCACCGTGCTCGCCACCCCTCCCACCACCGAGCCCACGACTGTGCCCACGACTGTGCCTGACCAGCCCCTGGAGCGGTGAGCAGGCGCCGCTACGCCTCGGGCCGCAGGCGGGTCGCGATCCCGTCGAGCACGAGGCCGAGCCCGAGCAGGAACTGGGTGTCGAAGTCGCCCTCGTCCACCTGGGCCAGGCGGGAGAGGTCGGCGGCGTGCTCGTCGAGGTGGCGGGCGACCCTGGCGCGGATCTCGGCGTCGGCGCCAGGGGTGCGGATCGTGGCCCACCAGGTGTTCTCGGCGGCCACGTACCCGTTGACGTAGGAGGTCAGCGTCCCGACTGCGGCCACGAGGAGGGGGCCGCTCAGCCCGGCGGCGGCGAGCACGGCGTAGAAGAGGCCGGGGCGCGCCAGCGCGTTCGGGCAGAGCAGGGGGCGGGTGGCGGTGAGCGCGGGCACCCAGGGGTGGCGCCGCATGACGTCCCTGTTCTGGATGAGCTGCCGGACCAGGGCCTCGCGCCACGGGCCGGGACCGGCCGGCTCGATCTCGCCGATCACCTCGTCGAGGGCCAGGTCCAGGACGTCTTCCTTGCTCTCGACGTATTCGTAGAGCGACATCGTGCCCGCCCGCAGCCGCGCGGCCAGGGCCCGCATGGAGAACCCGGCCGCGCCCTCGGCGTCCAGCAGGGCGACCGCGGCCTCGACGATGCGCTCACGCGACAGGCGCGGCCTGCCCGGTACGCGCGGGAGTGCCTGGGGCTGGAGCCGCGGCGGGTGCCGGAGCAGGTGTTCGAGCAGGCGCACGCGGAGCTGGACGCCGCCCTGCCGAGGACCTCCGGCTCGCTGGCCGACCGGCTGCGGGCGTGGCAGGCGGCGCACACGCTGGAGCCGATCGAGCGGCTGCCCGGGCTGGTCGCCAAGGCGGTGGCCGAGACGCGGGCCCGTACGTGCGCGATCGTCCCCCTGCCCGAAGGGGAGGTCGTGGAGTGCCGGCTCGTGGAGGGGGTGGCGTTCCAGGGAGCCGGCGACTACGAGGGCGGGCTGAGGTCCACGATCCACATCAACAAGGCGATCCCCTTCAACCTGGCCGATCTGCTGTATCTGGTCGCCCACGAGGGCCATCCGGGACACATCGCCGAGTCGATGCTCAAGGAGCTCCGGCTGGGTGTCCGGCAGCAGGTGCGGTTCCTGCCGTCGCCGTCGTTCGGGCTCAGCGAGGGGCTCGGGCTGCTCGCCGAGGAGCTGGTGTTCCCCGGCGACGAGGCCCAGGTCTGGCTGAACGAGCACGTCTTCCCCGAGGCCGGCCTGCGGCCCGGCGGGAGCGACCCCGCCGCGATCCACCATGCCAGGAACGTGCTGTGGGGCGTCTGGGGGAACGCGGCGTTGCTGGCGGCCGAGGGCAGGCCGGAAGCGGAGCTGGCCGCGTACCTGACCAGGTGGGCCCTGTACGGCGAGGGCGAGGTCGCGCCGGCGCTCGGGTTGCTCCGGCCGTCGCCGATGCTCCCGTACATCTTCGGATATTTCCACGGATGGGAGCTGGTCCGGTCGTGGGCGACCGGCCCGGACCGCGTCCGGCGCCTGCTCACCGAGCAGCCGCTCCCGTCCGACCTCACCGTCTAGGGGCGGGCCCTCCGGGCGATCAGCGCTTCGACGCCGTCGAGCAGCAGCCCGAGGCCGAACAGGAAGTCGCCGTCGTCCACCCAGCCCTCGGCGCCGCCCAGGGCGCCCCCGCGCACCGCGGCCGACAGGGCGGGGTAGACCTCGGGGTCGAGCACCTGGGCGAGCATGTCGCCGTAGTCGGCCGCGCCGGCGAGCCCCGCGTCGGCGAGGTGCGGATCTCCCGCGCCGACCCCGTGGACGAGCGCCGCGTCGGTCAGCGCGTAGCCGGTCAGCGCGCTCGCGACGTTGATCTTCTCTCCGTCGTCGAGCCCGAGGCCGTCGAGCGCGGCCAGCACGCGGTCCAGCCACAGCAGCCGCCGCGGGCCCATCGGCGGGGAGAGCCGGACGATGGACAGCAGCCAGTCGTGCTGGAGCAGGAGGTCGCGCTGGGCCCGCGTCCAGAGCGCCAGGTAGTCGCGCCAGGGCGTCTCGCCGGGCTCGGGCGGCAGGGGGGCGACGGCGTCGCTCATCGCGGTGAGCAGGTCGTCCTTGCTGGCGACGTACCGGTAGAGGGCCGTGGTCGCCACGCCCACCCGGGCGGCCACGGCGGCCATCGACACCCCGGCGAGCCCTTCGGCGTCGGCGATCTCGATGGCGGCGGCGGTGATCCGCGCCAGGTCCAGCCGCGGACGCGGGCCCCGGCGCGAGACCTGCTCGCGCCCCCACATCCGCTCCACGACGGGTGGCAGCGACCATTCCTCCGCCATCGAATTCCTCCTTGACTCGCCCCTAGGATTCTGCACTACCTTAAAACCATGAACGTCATACACAGTACGCCATTCACAGATTCGATCCATGCCGAGGGGCTGGTCAAGTCGTTCGGCGGCACGCGCGTCCTGGCCGGGGTGGACCTGAGCGTCCCCACCGGCTCGCTGCTGGCCCTGCTCGGCCCCAACGGCTCCGGCAAGACGACCACGGTGCGCATCCTGACCACGCTGCTCGCCCCGGACGGCGGCACCGCCACGGTGGGCGGGCACGACGTCACCCGTGAGGGCCCCGCGGTACGCCGCGCCATCGGGCTCACCGCCCAGCACGCCACCGTGGACGAGCTGCTGACCGGGCGGGAGAACCTGGAGCTGTTCGCCGGCCTGTACCACCTGGGCCGCCGCCAGGCCCGGCGGCGAGCGGCGGAGCTGCTCGAACGCTTCGATCTGGCCGCGGCCGCGAACCGCCGGGTCGCGACCTACTCCGGCGGGATGCGCCGCCGGCTCGACCTCGCGGCGAGCATGGTGCCGGCGCCGCGGATCCTGTTCCTCGACGAGCCGACCACGGGGCTCGACCCGCGCAGCCGGGCCGAGCTGTGGTCGGTGATCCGCGAGCTGCTCGGCTCGGGCACCACGATCCTGCTGACCACGCAATACCTGGAGGAGGCCGACCAGCTCGCCGACCGCGTGGCGGTGATCAACGGCGGCCGCGTCGTCGCCGACGACTCGCCGGCCGCGCTGAAGCGCCAGGTCGGCTCGGAACGCCTGGTGCTGCACCTGTCGCGGGCCGAGGACGTACCGCGGGCGGGGGCGGCGCTGGCCGGCTCCGGGCCGCACATCGACGTGGACGCGCGGGAGCTCACCCTGGCCCTCCAGAGCCCCGACCACCTGCGCCACACCCTGGACCTGCTGCACCGCGCCGGCGTCGCCGCCGAGCGCGTCGAGCTGCGCACCCCCACGCTGGACGACGTCTTCTTCGAGCTCACGACGGCCGCGGCATGAACGGCCCCCTGACCGCGGCCGGCGACCTGCGCCGCCTCGTCGTCCGCGACATCCGCCGCGAGCTGCGCATCCCCGACAGCCTCATCGTGAACACGGCCCTGCCCGTGCTCATCATGGTCCTGTTCGTGTACGTCTTCGGCGGCGCGATCACCACCGGCTCCAGCGGGCTGGCCTACATCGACTTCGTGGTGCCCGCCGTGCTGCTCATGTCCAGCGGGTACGGGGCCGCGCTGACCGCCGTGAACATCGCCGACGACATGACCGGCGGGATGATCGACCGCTTCCGCACCCTGCCGATCAGCGGCTGGGTCGTGCCCGCCGGGCACGTCGTGGCCTCAGTTATCCGCAACGTCGCCGCAGCGGCCATCTCCCTGGCCGCGGCGGTCGCGCTGGGCTTCCGTCCCTCCGCCGGCCCGGCCGACTGGGCGCTGGTGCTGCTGTTGATCGTGGGGTACGTCCTGGCGATGTCCTCGCTCGCGGTCCTGTGGGGCCTGCTGGTCAGATCGACGCAGGCGGCGGGCGCGTTCAGCTTCATCGTCCTGTTCCTGCCCTACCTGTCGGACGGCGTCGTCCCGGCGGAGACCATGCCGGACGTGCTCAGGGCCTTCGCCGAGAACCAGCCGGCCACGCCCATCGTGACCGCCCTGCGGGCGCTGCTCCTCGACCAGCCGATGGGCTCCGCCGGGGTGGTGGCCGCCGGGTGGCTGGCGGGCACGGTGGCGGTCAGCGTCCCGGTCGCGGCGGTGCTGTTCCGCCGCAGGACGTCCTCGTGATCGCCGCTCAGGCGGCCAGGAGGAGGGTCAGGCCGCCGACGGTGTAACAGATCATCAGCACGAACAGGGGGATCTGGCCGGCGACCGCGCGGGCGGGCGGCAACAGCCGTACCGAGCGGTCGTGGGCGGCCACCACGCCCGCGACGTGGCCGAGCACGATCGCCAGCACCTGAACGGTGGCGATCGTCGCCGGGGCGACGACGTTCTGGTCCGGCTCGGCGTCCAGGCCCAGGGCCAGGATGATCGCCCGCTGGCCCTCGATGAGCAGCAGGGAGAAGTAGTGGGCGATCAGGTAGCCGGTGGCGATCGGCACCAGGGAGTGGGCGAAGCGGGCGCCCAGCCCTCTCGTGCCGCCGATCAGGCCGGCCGCGCCGAGGCAGGCGGCGTACAGGACGGCCACGCCCGCCACCGCCGCGAGCAGGCCGAGCGTGCCCAGGGCCGTGCGGCCGAGCGGGCCCGACTGCAGGGCGTCCACCCAAACGGGGGCGGTGGAGAAGCCGTCGTAGCCGGTGCTGCCGAGCAGGACGCAGACGGTGGCGACCAGGCCGGGGGCGGGCTGGACGGCGTCGAGGCCGTCGAAGGGGTTGCGCAGGACGCGGCGGCCGTCCGCCCTCCTGCCGATCGGTGACAGGTGGCCGATCAGGGTCGAGTACACCTCGAACGGGTCGCCGCGTTCCAGCCAGGCGTGGCCGTACGTCCAGGTGCCGGCGAGCTGGACGGCGGCGTACCCGGCGAAGAAGATCAGCAACGTGCGGGCGTCGGCGGGGTCGGGGGCGACCAGCTCCATCCAGGTGAACGCGAGCAGTCCCGCTGCGGCGGGCCAGTAGCCGAGGCGGGGCGGGAGCGGGCGGCGCGGGCGGTCGGGGAGGAGCCGGAACGGATTCAGCGACCGCCAGATCGGGCCGAGCAGGAGCGAGGCGGGGACGAGGCCGACCCAGAAGAGCACGTACACGAGGTAGGGGCCCGCGTTCTCGTCCACCGGCACGGCGATCCCCTCCGCCAGGCTCGGGCTCGGGCCGGTCGCGGGCAGGGGGCTCGCGCTGCTCCCGTCCATGGGGCTCAAGGTGCTCCCAGGGCTCAAGCCGCTCCCGGGGCTCAGGCCGTTCCCACCCGCCGGGCTCAAGGTGGTCCCGCTCGCGAGGCCGGCGGCGAGCCAGCCGAGGGTGTAGAGGGCGGCCAGGAGGGCCAGGACGCGCGCCGGCCGGGCGGGCACCCGTACCTCGATCACCCGGCCCGCCCGGTCACCGCGGAAACGCGAATCGGCCCAGAGCAGGCCGAGCGCCAGGAACGACACCACGAGCGCCGCGAACGCGCCCGCGTAGGCGTAGAACAGCGGGATCGGCAGGTCACCGCGACTGCCGACCCCGTGCGCGAGCACCCCGCTCATCGGACCGCGACCTGCGTGAGCACGAGGCCGCTCCGATGGGTCTCCACCTCGAACACGCCGGTCAGGTTCGCCGTGAACCGCACCGTCGCCGGGACCCCAGGCCGCAGCTCTGCCTCGAGGTCGTAGCCATGCACATGCAGCTCGTCGGCCACATCGCTGGTGACCGTGATGCTGACCTGCTGCCCCTTGGCCACCTCCAGCCATCCCGAGGGCGGGCTCACCCGGCCGCCGGCGATCGTGATCTCGGCCTCGGGCCGCCCGCTCGGCGTTCCTGTCGCCACCTGGTGGCTGTTGCCCGGATTGCGATGGGTCTCCGACAGCGGGCCGCACGCGGTGGCGAGCACGCACACGAGCACCCCCGCCATCCCGGCCACACTCACCCGAACGGCCGCACTCAGCCGGACGGCCGCGCTCATCCAGCGGCCCACACCCGCCCGACCAGCCGGGCCCGCCCGACCAGCCACCCCGACCCGGACGGCAGCACCCACACTCCCGCTGGTTGTACCCGCGTGGACGGCGGCGGCGCCTGGGTGGGCGGCCGGTCGTCTCATGCGGGCACCCCCGTCTCGGCGGAGGCCACCTCCGCCGTACGGCTGCGCCTGGGCGCCAGCACGACGACCGCGCACAGCACCCAGAACCCGGTGACCAGTCCCCGGATCCACCCGGGCCCGAGCGGCAGGAGCGGGATCAGCTGCACCACCCGGTCGAAGGCGTCGGCGCAGGCCAGCACCCCCAGCACGATGGTGAACCAGCCGAAAACGGGCCGCCCGGCCCGCAGCGCCGTCCCCAGGCAGAGCCACCACGCCGCCATGAACAGCAGCGCGACCCCGGCCTGCGCCGGGCTGTCCACCGCCGCCGCCACCACGTCGAGCGCGAGCCCGAGCAGGCCGACCACGGTCCCCGCCACGATCAGCCGATGCCCCCGCCGCACGCTCACCGACCCTCCGGCCCCGGCCCCGGCGCCGCCGTCGGCCGCCCCGGCGCCACCGTCCGACATCCCCGCGCCGCCGTCCGACACTGCGGCGCCGTCATCCGCCGCCCCGGCGCCGCCGTCCGCCGCCCGGGGGCCGCCGGGGCGGCGAGCGGTCCGCCGGGAGCGCCACCAGAACAGCCCCGCCAGCAGCCCCAGCACCACCGAGCCGCCCAGCGCGAGCTGGGCCTCCACCTTGCCGAGCCCCGACGCGCCGAACCAGTCGCATCCAGCGGGCAGGCGGGCGTCCGAGGCGCTGAAGTCCGCGCACAGATACAGCTTGATGATCTTCACGGGCTCGGCCAGCAGCCGCTCGGCCCCGCCCGACAGCTCGGGCGCCTTGGCCGCGCACACTGGCAGCACGGCGGGCGACGACGCACCCGTGTCGCCCTGCCAGCAGTTGCCCGTGCCCTGCCCGTCCCACCACACGTCGCGCCCGTTCGGCCGCCGCTCCCCCGTTGGGCTCACGCCGAAGACGTTGCCCTCGTACCGGTTGTAGTTGGACGTGTCGGCCTGCTTGGCCAGATCGCTCTCGCCCCGGATGAACGCGGGCACGCCGAAGAGATGGAAGGCCGCCCCCTGGTGACCCCACAGGTGGTTGTCCTTGAAGACGTTGTAGTTGCCGCCGGCGACCAGGATGCCCGTGCCCGGCGGCACGCCCACCTGCGAGCAGACCACGCCGCGCTCGTAGCCGCGCTCGGCCGGCGGTTTGGCGCAGGTGCCGTCGCGGGTGTGGCGGTAGTAGTCGCGGTTGTTGTCGTAGATCTTGTTGTTCTCGAACTTCGCGTGGTTCTGCGGCAGTCCGGGGTGGGAGGGCCAGAGGCTGTCCATCGTGGCGCCGACCATGTTGTTGTAGAACTCGTTGTCGTGCACCCACATCGAGTCGCCCGCGGTGCCCGAGTAGCCGAGCGCGTTGTCGTGGCTCTTGCAGCGGCGGATCTCGATGGCGTAGCGGGGCACGTCGTGGCCGCGGCCGTCGTTCAGGTTGGAGGCGCTGCCCGGGTAGAGGCCGCCGTCGCCGTTCCCGTACGCCTCGCAGTCGGTGTAAAGACCGTGGTCGCTGGCGAAGGTGAGGAAGCCGTACTCGTCGTTCCAGCGGGTGAGGACCTGGTCGATGACGAAGCCGTCGGTCTCCAGGACGTACAGGGAGTTGAACGTGGTGCGCTGGGCGGTGAAGTTCTTGAAGTAGATGCCGTCGGTGCGGTCGGCGCGGATGGCGTTGAGCTTGCGGTACTCGGCGTCCACGACCACGTCGAGCGGACCGGCTCCCGTGCCCACGATCTGCAGGTCCTTCTTGCCGAGGATGGCGACGAGGTTCTGGTTGTGCGGGCACTTCTGCTGCTGTTCGAAGCTGAGGATCTGGTATCCCCAGCTCGACCACCGGGCGGGCAGATTGGCGCACTCACCGGTGGGGGCGGCCCGGCTGGGCTCCTCACGGTAGAGACCGGGCAGGAGAGCGATCGTCATTCCGGGCCGGCTGACCTGATCGACCGCCTCTTGCAGGTTTCTGACCCCGCTTTTCTGGCATTTTGCGAAAAGGTCGAGGTTGCGCTGCTTGAGCTCCGCGGAAAACGTCGCGATTCTCCGCTCGAAGTCGGCCTTGTCCGAGGTGCAGACGAGCAGGTCCGGCTCGCCTGCCCGCAGCACCGGCACCGTCCCGGAACCATCGGGGAACGTCACCGGACGCTCCTCGTGGGCCAGGGCGGCGCCGGCGGGTAACAGCAGGCCTGAGGTGAGCGCGACGATCATCGCGATTCTGCGCATGGGGGGCATGGCGCGAGAGTAGAGCAACGCTCATGTTCTGCCTAGGGCGTGCCACGAAAGTGGATCAAGATCGGAATGATCACACCCGCGGATCGCCGGGCGTCGCCACCGAGCCGGCCGCCACAGGCATCATGCTCATCGGGCGGGTGAGCACCAGCAGCCAGGTGGTCAACTCACCGCCCGCCACGAGGCACCGGCCCTCGTCGCCGTCATCGGCGAACGGCTGCGACCAGCGTCATCGAGAACGATCCAGTAGCGGCGCTTGACCCCGATCTCGGTGCTGCGCACATCTTCCAAGACACCACCGTTGCTTTCGATGGTGCGTGCCGAACCGACGTTGCCGTCGTCACAGGTGAGCAGGACCCGGTCCAGACCGAGCGCCGGCGCCTCGCGCAGAACCTCGCCCAGCGCCCACGTGGCCAGCCCTCGCCTCCTGGCGGACGGCCGGATGCTGTAGCCGATGTGCCCGCCGCCTTCCAGCAGGATGCCGTTCAGATAGTGCCGGAGATCGATGGCTCCGAGATAGGTCTCACCTTCGACGATCCACCAGTGGGTGGCGTGGACGAGTCCTTCCCCGGCCGGCAGCGACCAGTCCGACTGCTCGCGCAGTTGCTGCACCCACGAGGCGAACCCGTCCGGGCTGTCGAGCTCATCGTCGACGACCAGCCGTAAGCCCGCCCCGTCCTGGTGAGCGCCAGGGTGCCACTCGTCGCGCGCCGCGAGCCACGAGGAATGGAGCCGTTCCGTGGGAGCGATCAGTTCAGTCATGCGATGGACGCTAACACCCCGCATGTCCGTACGTGATCAGGCACTTTGTCGTAAATCGAGCACCACGTGCCGGGACTACCGGCCCTCGGGGGCCATTCCCGCCAGGGCCGCGTTCACGACCCGTTCGGCCAGGTCGGCGGGAAGGTCGCCGGCGGGGCCCCACTTGGTGTGCCAGAGCATGGTGCCGGACAGGATCGCCATGCCGAGGTCGACGTCCAGGTCGGCGCGCAGCTCACCGGAGGCGATGCCGCGCTCGATCACGGCGCGCATCGCCTCCCTGCGCGGCTCGACGGCCCGCTTCAGGAAGCGTTCCATCAGCCGCGGGTGGCGGTCGGCCTCGTTCATCGCGATGTTCATCACGCAGCGGCTGCGGCGCTGGCCCGCCTCCCTGCGCATGGCGTCGAGCAGGCTGATCAGGTCGGCGCGCACCGACTCGCCGGTGAGCACCGGCAGCGGCGCCTTCAGCGTGGAGAGCGCGTCGACGACGAGGTCCTCCTTGTTGGACCAGCGCCGGTAGATCGTCGTCTTGCCGACGCCCGCTCTCGACGCGATCGCCTCTATGGACAGCTCCGAGACGCCCATGCCCTCACCGATCAGGTCGAGGGTCGCATCGATGATCGCCTTTTCGGCCTTCTCGCTGCGGGGACGGCCGGCCGGCCGGGCAGTCACTGGTTCCTGGATCGTCATCGCGGTCTCACCGTATATCTACAAGGGTGCCCCGTGCTTCGGGGCGGGCAGGATACGTGGGGACGGTCGAGCGCGTCGGCCCCCCTGATGTGCGCGTACCTCAACCTGTCCTCCTCTCGGCGCGAACTCGGCTGCTCCTCCCCCGCCTGTCCGGCAGGGGAGGATGTCAAACTACCGCCGGTTCCTTATGTTCCGCTTGCGTGACCGGACGCGGCTTTCCCGGCATCCACCGGGCGACCACCACGACACCGATCAACCCGATCACCGCCGAGACCAGCGCGGTGATGTGCATGCCGTGGATGAACGCGGTGAACGCGGGCTGGATCATCGCCTGGCCCCGCTCGCCGAGCTCCTGCGCGATGCCCACGGTGGCCACGACCGACTCGCCGGCCGCGTGCCGCGCGTCCGGCGGCAGCCAGGCCAGGGTGGAGGCCATCTCGCCGCGGTAGCTGGAGGACAGCACCGAGCCGAGGACGGCCACGCCGAGCGCGCCGGCCACCTGGCGGACGGTGTTGCTCATGGCCGAGCCGACGCCCGCCTTCTCCCTGGGCAGCGACTCCATGATGGCGGTGGTGGCGGGCGGCATGATGTTGGCCATCGCGGTGCCCTGGACGAAGAAGATGATCTCGATGAGCACGATCGGCGTGTTCTGGTCCATGAACGCGTAGCTGCCCAGCGCCGCCGTCACCACGATCATGCTGACCGTCGCGGACAGCTTGGCGCCGAACCGCTCGTTCACCCGCTGGCTGAGCGGCGCGAAGATGAGCTGGGCCGCGGCGAACGGGATCATCAGCGCACCCGCCTGCAGCGGCGAGAAGCCCAGCACGACCTGCAGATAGAAGGTCAGGAAGAACATCCCGCCCATCATCGCGAAGAAGACGATGCCCATCATGCCGATGGCCGAGCTGAAGCGGACGTTGTTGAAGCTGCGCACGTCGAAGACCGGGTGATCGATGCGCCGCTCCCACCACACGAACACGCCCAGCACCGCCACGCCGAACAGGGTCGGCACCAGCACCTCGGCGCTGGCCACGGTGGCGAGCGTGCCGCCGCGGATGATGCCGTAGACGATGGAGACCAGACCGATGATCGACAGCACCACGCCGACGGGGTCCAGCCTGGACGGCTTCGGGTCACGCGACTCGGGCACGACGGTGGCGATGAGGATCATGCTGACCACCACGATCGGCACGTTGATCAGGAAGACCGAGCCCCACCAGAAGTGCTCGATCAGCAGGCCGCCCGTGATCGGGCCGATCGCCACCGCAAGCCCCACACCACCGGCCCACACGCCGATCGCCTTGCCGCGCTCAGCGGGCGGGAAGACGTTGGAGATGATGGCCAGGGTCGCCGGCATGATCGCCGCACCACCGATGCCCATCGCCGCCCTGGCCAGGATCAACTGCATCGGATCCTGGGAGTAGGCACTGGCCAGCGAGGCCAGGCCGAACAGCGCCATGCCGATGAACAACATCCGCTTGCGCCCTGTCCGGTCGCCGATCACGCCGAACGTGAACAGCAACCCGGCGAACACCAGCGTGTAGCTGTTGATCGCCCATTCAAGCTCGCCTTGCGTCGCGCCCAAACCGACCGTCTTGTCGGCGATGGTCTTCATCGCCACGTTGAGGATCGTGTTGTCGAGTACGACGGCCAGCAAGCTGAACACCAGCACGCCGAGGATCCCCCAACGGCGTGGATGCCCTGAATTCGGGTCCATGAAAGTGTCCTTAATTTCGATACGTCTGAGTTTCGCAACGATACCGTATCGCAAGGCATTCCGATACGCAACGGTCCCGTTTCGTAAACTCCAGGAAAACTCCCGCCGACGTCCACCCTGACGCCACGGTGAGCAGCGGCTCTCCCGCTGGAAACCACCCGCCGTGCCCCGAGCGGAACCAGCCCTCCGTACTCCGCTCACACCCCACCC
>NZ_VCKX01000124.1 GCF_005889725.1 Nonomuraea zeae | reverse complement strand
GGGTTGGGCGGTGGAGCGGGTGCGGCGGCGGGTGGCGACTACCGCGCCGCCGCCCAGAAGGGCCAGCGCGCCGGCGCCGCCCGCGATCAGCGCGATCGGGAGCCCGGAGCCCGAGCCGGCGCCGGTGCCGGGCGTGGCGGGGGTGAGGGCGGCGCCGCCCTGCTCCTGGGCCGGGTAGCCGCTCACGGTGACGACGTCGCCCTGGGCGTTCACCCGGACTTCGGCGGCCGAGGCGAGGAGCTGGGCGGCGGTGGCGTCCTCGGCGCCTGCCACGCACCTGAGCACCCCCTGTGCGGGCGGCCGGTCTCCTGGGTAGGCGTCGGACTCCCCGTCGCCGAAGTCCACCGCCACCACCACGCGCTTGTGACCCGAGGCGGCCGCGTCCTTGCCGCAGACGGTCTGGAACGACGGCAGGTCCCCGCCGGGGGACTCGCCCGCGGCGGCGTCGGGAGCCGCGGAGAAGCGCCAGCCGATCACAGAGCCGTCGGACGGGTTGTCCTGGGGTGTGCCTGCCAGCCAGGCCGTTCCGTCGCTCTGCCAGACGCTCCAGGCCCGTGTGGCCCCGGGATCGGCGGCTCCGGGGAGGGCGGCACCGGGCGCGGGGGCGCTGAGGACCGTGGATCGCGCGCCCGGGGAGGGTGCGGCGAGGGCGGACAGGGGGAGGGAGATGGAGCAGGCCGCCCCGACGGCGACCGCCGCGGCAACACGATATGCGCGCAGCATCGATTGACCTCCAAGCTCGGGAGTAGGGTTCCAGTGCCGTCGGAGGGTGCGCCGGCGAACCCGCGGAAAAGGAGCGTATGGCATGACATGGCGGTGGCGTTATGAAAATGCAAATGGTGGTGAGGTGACGGATCGCCCTTTGCCGCGAGAAGTTTTTCCGAGCCAGGCGGACGCGGAGTCCTGGCTCGGCGAGAACTGGCGTGACCTGCTCGAATCCGGTGTCGAGCAGGTGGCCCTGCTCGACGAGGATCGCGTTGAATACGCGGGGTTGTCATTGCGACCGGAATGAATTCCGGGTAAATAAAAAACCCCTTGAGCGCCGTTGTGGCTCAAGGGGTTTTTGATGTTCGGGGATGTTATGGGCGGGTACGCGGGCTCACGGTCTTGGACGCGTCGCGCTCGACGACGTCACCGAGCACCTCGTCGATGCGCTGCAGCACGCCGGCCTCCAGCTTGACGCCCGCCGCCTTGACGTTGTCGCGGACCTGGTCCGGGCGGCTGGCGCCGACGATGGCGCTGGAGACGTTGGGGTTCTGCAGGACCCAGGCGATGGCCAGCTGGGCCATGCTCAGCCCCAGGTCGGAGGCGATCGGCTTGAGCTCCTGTACGCGGCCGAGCACGTCGTCCCGCATGAACCGGGCGATCATGGCGCTGCCGCTCTTGTCGGTCGCGCGGGAGCCCTCGGGCGGCTGCTGGCCGGGCACGTACTTGCCGGTGAGCACGCCCTGCCCGATCGGCGACCAGACGATCTGGCCGACGCCCTCCTTCTCGCTGAGCGGCACGACCTCGGTCTCGATGACGCGCCACAGCATGTTGTACTGGGGCTGGTTGGAGACGATCCGGTCGAAGCCCATCTCGTCGGCGATCTTCAGGGCCTGGGCGATCTGGTCGGCGGTCCACTCGCTGACGCCGATGTAGAGGACCTTGCCCTGGCGTACGAGGTCGTCGAACGTCTTGAGGGTCTCCTCGAGCGGCGTCTCGTAGTCGAAGCGGTGCGCCTGGTACAGGTCCACGTAGTCGGTCTGCAGGCGGCGCAGCGAGCCGTTGATCGCCTCGGTGATGTGCTTGCGCGACAGGCCGCGGTCGTTCGGGCCGGAGCCGGTCGGCCAGAAGACCTTGGTGAAGATCTCCAGCGACTCCCTGCGCACGCCCTTCAGCGCGCGGCCGAGCACCTCCTCGGCCTTCGTGCCCGCGTAGACGTCGGCGGTGTCGAACGTGGTGATGCCCTCGTCGAGTGCCGCCTGCACACACTGCTTGGCGGCGTCCTCCTCGACCTGGGAGCCGTGGGTGAGCCAGTTGCCGTAGCTGATCTCACTGACCATGAGACCGCTGCGGCCGAGGTGTCGGAATTCCATGCGTCCGACCTTAATCCCGGCGCATGAGCTGTTTCGTTTCGGGATAGGGTGCGCGACGTGCTGAAGCTCGTACGGCTGGCGCTGACGGCGGCCATCGTCACCGCGATCGCGTTACGGTTGCGCCGGCGCGCCCGCATGCAGGGAACGGAGCCCGCGCTCCCGGCCACCGCGCAGGGGAGCGGGACGCGGCGGGCGGGCCGCCGGACGAGCCGGGGGATGGCTCTGGTGTGGGCCGCCATCGCGGCCGTCGTGGCGGTCACGCTCGTCGCCGCGCTGATCCCGACCGAGGCCCAGCAGGCCGCGGCGGACGCCTGGCGGCGGTACCAGGCCGAGCAGGCCGCCATGGACGCCTCCTTCCAGGCGTCGCCCGCCCCGACACCCACGACCCCCGTCGCGACGCCGGCTGGGCAGGCCACCGGGTCGCCGACGGCCGGCGTCCCAACGCCGGGTGAGCAGGCCACCGGGTCGCCCAGGGGCTCCGTCCCGACGCCGGCTGGGCAGGCCACCGGGTCGCCGACGGCCGGCGTCCCCGATCCCGGCTGCTCGCCCGCTCCCCGCCCCGTGACCGTGCGGCCGATCGACCCCAGGGTCAGGCGGGCGGTGAACAGGCAGTGGCGGCGGATCGAGCGCTGGCTGCGGGCGAACGCCCCCCGTACCTACCGGACACTGCGCGCCCCGGGCCGGGCGCGCACGATCGCCGTCGCCGAGTCGCAGATGGGCGTGGACTTCCCCGACGACCTGCGCGCCTCGCTCCTGCGCCACAACGGATCGAGGGGCCCGCTGGGGTTCGGCTGGTACGCCGGCGCGGTCAACCTCGGCACGCGCGAGATCAGGGACTCCTGGCGCCGGCTCTGCCGATGGGACGGCTCGGGCCCGGCTAAGGCGGAGAGCTGGAACGGCCGGATGATCCCGTTCCTGTACGTCACGGAGCGCGACGGCGAGAACCCGGCCTACGCCGTGGCCGACACCGCCGACGGCAAGGTGAGCTGGACGGACGGCACGATCTCCGGCGCGGCGCCCCGGCTGCCGTCCTACTACGCGCTGATGCGGACCGTGGCCGACGCCCTGGAACAGGGCCAGGAGATCGGCGGCCGGCGGCCCGCGGTCAGGCGAGGCGTGCTGCGCTGGGACAACGTCCGGGACGGCAACCCGTAAAACTTCCCGCAACTTCCCAGCCTTTTCCCGAAATATTGGGAAAAGGTGGAGGAGCTACTTCTTCACCGGCACCGGCCTGCCGCCCGGCAGCACCTGGGGCGGCGGGAAGCGCAGCTTGCGGATCTGCAGCGCCCGCATGGCGGCGTAGAAGCCCACGCCCTTGGTGCTCTCGTTGGGCAGCTTCTCCGCCACCAGCCGCTTCATCTTCCACGCCACATAGACGGACGTGAACAGCACGCCGATCATCATGATCGGCCAGCCGACCGCGATCACGATGTTGAGCACCTGGGCGCGGATCTCGGCAGGCCAGGGCACCCAGGTCGCCAGCAGGATGAGTAGCGAGAACGGCAGGAAATACTGGCTCGGCAGCCGCCGCGAATCGACCCAGTCGCGCGCGAACTTGCGCGCGGGGCCCTTGTCGCGAGCAGGAAAATACCGCTCGTCACCTGCGAGCATCCCCCGGCGGGCCTTGTCCCGCTCGGCGGCCTGCTTGCTCCGCATCTGCCGATAGGCCTCTTTACGGTCCTTCGGCGCGGACACGAACTGGCGTCGTTTGCCCTCGGCATCCCGGCGCTTGGGTGTGGGACGACCTTTACCCTGGGGCTTAGGATCGTCAACGGGGACGGGGGTGTCGTCCACGGAGGTTTGGGATCGGCGTCGCAACACGCGTCAACCCTACCTGGACTGCAACTTAGTGACGCCCCCGTGCGTTATGCGTAGGGTAATCCCAAGGCGGCTGCGCTGCATTGGGTGACCACCAGCACGACCTAGAAGGGGACGGCCGACGCGCATGAGCGTGATGAAGAGACTTTCGATGATCTTCAAGTCCAAGGCCAACAAGGCTTTGGACAAGATGGAAGATCCGCGTGAGACCCTCGACTACTCCTACCAGCGGCAGCTTGAGCTGCTGCAGAAGGTGCGCAGGGGCGTGGCCGACGTCGCCACGTCGCGCAAGAGGGTGGAGCTGCAGATTACCGGTCTGGAAAACCAGGCCAAGCGTTATGAGGACCAGGGCCGCAAGGCGTTGTCGGTCGGACGTGAGGATCTTGCCCGCGAGGCGCTGCAGCGCCGTTCCGGCCTGCAGACGCAGATGGCCGACCTGAAGATCCAGCACGACAACCTGCAGGCCGAGGAGGAGAAGCTGACGACGGCTTCCCAGCGGCTGCAGGCCAAGGTCGACTCCTTCCGTACGAAGAAGGAGACGATCAAGGCGACCTACACCGCCGCCGAGGCGCAGACTCGCATCAACGAGGCGTTCTCCGGCATCTCCGAGGAGATGGGCGACGTCGGCCTGGCGATTCAGCGCGCCGAGGACAAGACGGCGCAGATGCAGGCCCGCGCGGGCGCGATCGACGAGCTGCTGGCCAGCGGCGCTCTCGACGACTACAGCGGCACCCGCGGCGACGACATCCAGGCCGAGCTCGACCGCATGGGCGGCGGCATGGACGTCGAGCTGGAGCTGGCCAGGATGAAGTCCGAGCTGGGCCAGGGCCCGGCTCCGAAGAGTGCCATCGAGCAGGGCCAGCCGCAGCAGCAGGCCCAGCCGCAGGGGCAGCCACAGCAGCAGGGCGGTTCGACGCAGCAGCTGCGCCAGCCTGGGGAGGGCGCATGATTGTCCGAATCATGGGCGAGGGTCAGGTGGAGATCTCCGCCGACGACATCTCGGTCCTCAACCAGCTCGACAGCGAGCTCGAGGCCGCCATCGAGGTGGGCAACGAGAACGAGTTCCGCGTCAAGCTGCACGCGTTGCTGGACAAGGTGCGCCACGTGGGCAAGGCGCTCCCCGACGACAGCCTTGAGCCGTCAGAGCTGATCCTTCCCCCCGCGGACGCCTCGATCGAGGAGGTCCGGGAGATGCTGGGCGACCAAGGCCTCATCCCGGGCTGAGTCCCGTGCGTACGCGGTTCGCGTCCGACCGCGGCCTGACCAGCCGCATGGTCGTGACGATGTTCCTGCTCGGCCTGCTCTACGTGGTGTTCGTCGGCGTCCTGGTCTCGCTGGGCGTCCGGGCACTCACCGTGCTGGTGGTGGCGGGGGGCCTGCTGCTCGTTCAGTACTTCCTGTCCGACCGCATCGCGTTGTTCGCGATGGGCGGACGGGAGGTCTCACCGCAGGAGGCTCCTGAGCTGCACGGCCTGATCGACCGGCTGTGCGCCCTCGCCGACATGCCCAAGCCACGCGTGGCGATCGCGGATTCCGACGTCCCCAACGCGTTCGCCACCGGCCGCAACCAGAAGAACGCGGTCGTCTGTGTGACGACCGGCATCCTGCGCCGCCTGGAGCCGCAGGAGCTGGAGGGCGTGCTCGCCCACGAGCTCTCGCACGTCGCGCACCGTGACGTCGCGGTGATGACCATCGCCTCGTTCCTGGGCATCGTGGCCGGCCTCATGACCAGGTTCGCGCTCTACACGGGGCTCGGCGGACGCCGCAACAACGGCCAGGGCGGCCTGCCGATCGGGCTGATCATCCTGCTCGTCTCGGTCCTCGTGTACGCCGTCAGCTTCCTGCTCACCCGCGCCCTGTCGCGCTACCGCGAACTGGCCGCCGACCGGGCGGGCGCCCTGCTCACGCAACGCCCTTCCGCCCTGGCCAGCGCGCTGACCAAGGTGACCGGCGACATGGCCAGGATCCCGACCAGGGACCTGCGCGAGGCGGAGCCGTTCAACGCCTTCTTCTTCGCCCCGGCGCTGGCCAAGGGCGAGACGCTGGCCAACCTGTTCGCCACGCATCCGCCGCTGGAACGGCGGCTGGAGCAGCTGGCGAACATCTCCAAGCAGCTCGGAAGGGGCTGAACCCGCATGGGCTGGCTCGATGCGCTGCTCGGCCGGTCCAAGCCGGTCGAGCCCAACCTCGACGCGCTGTTCGCGCTGCCGTCCGCGGCGGTGACGCTGCAGGCCGCGACCGGCCTCGTGCCCACCGGCCTGGGCTCCGTGGCGTTCAGGGCCGCGGAGGGCGGCGCGTTCGCCACGGTGGAGCGCGACGTCAAGGCGCTGCTCGGCGAGCGCGTCGAGGAGTCCGACGACGGCTACGGCTACACCTGGCTGCTGGTGCGCCGCCCGCCCGAGGCGATCAGCGACCTGGTGACGGAGCTGCACGCGGTCAACTCCTCGCTGGAGTCGGCCGGTTTCGGGCCCTCGCTGCTGTGCTCGCTGGTGTCGTACGCCAGCGAGGACGGCCGCCGGCTGGCGGTGGTCTACCTGTACAAGCGGGGGACGTTCTACCCCTTCGCCCCGCTTCCGGGACAGCGGCGGGACAACGCGCTCGAACTGCAGGCCAGGGGCGCGCTGGAGGGCGAGCTGCCGCTGGAGAAGGACCTCGCCCGCTGGTTCCCCGTCTGGGGCGCACCAGGGCTCTGACCTGGGGGCTCCTGCACGAAAGTCACCCATGGTGATCTAATGATCACGTGGAGCGAAGATTGTACGTGCTCGCGGCTTGCGCGTTCATCGTGGCGGCAGTGCTCGGCAGCGCGTGGATAACCGGCCAGTTCACCACGCCGGCGGTGGACAGGACCGACGGCTACGTCAGCGAGCTGGCCGCCCGCGACCAGCCGTGGACGCGCCTGTTCCGGATCAGCGACGCGCTGTCGGGGCTCGCGTGCCTGTTCGGGGTGGCGCTCGTGCCGAGGGTGGCTCGCGAGTGGCCCGGCTGGCTGGCGCTGGCCGCGTACGGGCTGCTCACGTTCGTGGCCGGGCTGTTCCCGCTGGACTGCGCCGCGCTGAGCGATCCGGCCTGCGCGCAGAAGGCCATGTCGCTCGGCCACCGGATCCACACCCTGGCGGGCGTGCTCGGCACGCTCGCCGTGCTGGCCGCCATGGTGCTGCTCAGCTCGCGGTGGCGCTCGTGGGTGTCGTGGCTGGTCACCTGGCTGACGCTGGCGGCCACGCTGCTCACCGCGGGCGCGTTCGCGGACGGGCGCGGGGTGGGGCTGGCGCACCGGGCGCAGCTCACGATGATCGCCGTATGGCTGGTCTACCTGGCCGTCCACCTGCTCATCGAGGACGGCACGGGTGAGGAGCCGGCCGGCGGCCCGGCGACCGGTCACGGGCGGCCCCACGTGGTCGAGCAGGGTGCCGGGCCCGCGGTGCTCATCACGGCCGGCCCCGCGGGCGCCTGGTTCCACTGGGACGCGGTGGCCCACGAGCTGGCCAGGAGCCACCGCGTCATCCGCTTCGACCGCCCCGGGCTCGGCCTCAGCCCGTGCTCGCCGGCCGCGCCCAGCCTGTACGCCGAGGTCGCCCGCCTGGCCGCGCTGGCCCCCGCCCATCCGGAACGCGTCACCCTCGTCGCCCACGGCGTCTCCTGCTGGCACGCGGAGGCGTTCGCCAGGACGCACCCGCTGTGCGCGGCCAAGCTCGTCCTGGTGGACCCGGCCTGCGCCGTGGTCCGCCGCCGCTGCGCCCTGGCCGCGCACACCGGCCGCTGGCTGCCCGCCCTGGCCGGGACGTGGGGCGCGACCGTCCTGGCCCGCCTGACGGGGCCGGCGGCGCACCGGGTGCTCACCGGCGGCCCCGACCCGCGCGGCGTCTACCGCATGGGCAAGGTGCCGGTCACGGTGGCGGGGGAGTGGCTGGCCCGCCGCGACATGGCGGCCGAACTGCGCCGGATCAGGGCGGAGAAGCCGTTCCCCGAGGTGCCGGTGACCGTGATCAGCGCGGGGACCGGCGCGAACGAGAGGGACGGCTGCCACGAGCGGCTGGCCCGCTATCTGAGCGCCAAGCTCGTCCGGCTGCCGCGAACCGGGCGTCAGGTCCACCTGAAGGACCCGGCGGCGATCGTGGACGCGGTCTTAGTCGTGCCGGGCGGAGGGCTGGCGCCTTGCCGGAACGGGTGACGGGGAGCCGCGCGACGCACCAGAATGGCGAGAAAGACGCCATATGTGGGGGTTCTATATGCCAGACCTCGCGGCCCCGAGACCAGGGGATCCCGCGACGGTGGGGGAGTACGCCGTGGCCGGGCGCCTGGGCGAGGGCGGACAGGGGATCGTCTACCTCGCCACGGCGAAGGACGGCACCAAGGTGGCGCTCAAACTCCTGCGTGCCGATCTGGCGGGGAACGCCCAGGCTTCCGAGCGGTTCGTCCGCGAGGTGGCGATGGCCAGGCGGGTGGCGCCGTTCTGCACGGCCCAGGTGATCGACACGGGATTGTTCGGCGGCCGGCCGTACATCGTGAGCGAGTACATCGACGGCCCCACCCTCACCGACGTCGTACGCGCGCAGGGCCCGCGCTCGGGCACCTCGCTGCACCGGCTCGCGATCGGCACCGTCACCGCGCTGGTGGCCATCCACCAGGCGGGCATCGTGCACCGCGACTTCAAGCCGTCGAACGTGGTGCTGGCCTCCGACGGCCCCCGGGTCATCGACTTCGGCATCGCCAGGGCGCTGGACCTCACCTCGACCCTGACCGGCACCGCGATCGGGACGCCGTCGTACATGGCGCCTGAACAGCTCACCGAGTCCAGCCCCGGGCCGAAGTCGGACATGTTCGCGTGGGCGTGCACGCTGCTGTTCGCGGCGTCGGGGCAGGCGCCGTTCGGGCAGGACAGCCTGCCCGCGGTGGTCAACCGGATCATGCACACCGAGCCCGACGTCAGCCCCATCCAGGACCCGGCCCTGCGCTCCCTGGTGTCGGACTGCCTGGCCAAGGACCCCGCCGGTCGGCCGTCGGCCGGTGACGCCCTGATGCGCCTGCTCGGTCACGCGCCCGCCTTCGCGCCGCCGGGCTCCGCGGTGGAAACGGCTCCCGCGGCGCAGTCGCCGGGGCTGCTCCAGCAGGGCAGCGCGGCCGCCGCGGCCGGGCCCGCGCCGCCGTACGCGTATCCGCCCAGGCCGCAGCCCTACCACTTCGGCGCGCCCACCCAGCCGGCCCGGCGCAGGGCAACCGGCTGGATCATCGCGGCGAGCGTCGCGGGCGCGCTCACGCTCGTGGTGACCGTCGCTTTCGTCGCCGTACGCCTCAGCGGGCTGCCGGGCCGTACGAACTCGTCCGCGACGCCCACCACCTCGGCCTCCACCCCGGCCCGCACCCCGACGCCCACACCCACGCCGACGAGCCGTACGGTCCGGCTGCCCGGCACCTCGGTGGAGATCAAGGAGAAGGAAGGCGACCCCATCAGCCTCGCCTCCTACACCGTGGACCGGGGCAAGCGCCTCTACGTGAGAAAGCACGGGAGCCGGACCTTCACCCCCGACACCCGCTATTTCGAGTACGCGCTGGACCCCAAGACCAACCTGGCCCTCGGCACGGACGTGGACTACAGCTCCGACTTCTACGCCACCGTGTCCATCATCGACCACGTCGCCGACACCAAGCGCGTCGTCAAGCTCAGCCCCAAGCCGATCTTCCCCACCACGCCGCGCTGGTCGCCCGACGGCAAGTACGGCCTGGTCACCCTCTACAAGGGCGCGGAGGGGAACACGGCCGAGTACGGCTACGGCATCATCGACGTGAGCAGCGGCAAGGGCCGCGCGTTCCAGGTGAAGGAGCAGGGCGCGGGCGAGTGGCGCTTCTTCTGGGACGCGGGCGGCCGGTCGGTGGGCACGTGGGTGGGCGGCAAGATGAAGTTCTACGACCTGAACGGCAAGCTCCTGCGCACCCTGTCGGACGCCGGGTCGCCGGTCTGGGTGGAGGGCGACGACATCTCGCCGTCGGGCACCCGGTTCCTGTCCCACTGCACGGCGGCGGGCACCTCGCTGTGCGCCCGCTCCACCTCGGGCGACGACACCACTCCCGTCACCATCCCGTTCACCAGCAACCGGCTCATCGGCTGGTGGGACGACGACCACCTGGCGGTGTGGCGGGCCAAGGGCGCCGGGTACGAGGCCGTGGTCATCGGCCTGTCGGGGCAGGTCGGCCAGGTGCTGGCCACGGCGGCGAAGAAGGCGGAGTTCGACCGGATGGCCTTCAGATTCGGCCGTAACGCCTCCTGATCCGGCGGATCCTTCGCCGGAGCGGGCACACGGCCTAGGATCGGGGTCCGAACCCGTTCGATGGGGCCACCCAAGGGGGTACGCGTGGACATCACCGTCGTCGGCGAAGGCGCCGTCCTGGCCGCGCCCGACATGCTGCGGCTGCACGCGGGGGTCGAGGTGCGCAGGGCGTCGGCCGCGGAGTCGTTCGCCGCCGTCCGCGCCGCCGCCGCCCGGCTGGCCGAGGCGCTGAGGGAGGCCGGGGTCGCCGCGCAGGACGTACGCACGGTGGAGCTGTCGCTGGGCCCCGAGTACGAGGCGTACCCGAAGGTGGCCGCCTACCGCGCGGCGCAGGGCGTGGAGGTCGTCGTCCGCGACGTGGCCCGCGCCGACCACGTCATCGACACGGTGGCCGGGGTGGGGGAGGAGGCCAGGCTCAACGGGCTGGCCTTCGAGCTGTCGGACCCCGGCAAGGCGCTGAAGGACGCCAGGACGCAGGCCTTCAGGGACGCCGCGGCCAAGGCGGCCCAGTACGCCGAGCTGGCCGGCCGCCCGCTGGGCCGGGTCGTCTCGGTGAGCGAGCAGGTCATGGGCGGCCCGCGACCCCTGCGGGCACAGGTCGCGATGGCGGAGAGCGCGCCCTCGGTCAGCCCCGGCAGCCAGACCCTCTCGGTGAGCGTCGAGGTCGGATACGACTTCGCCTAGCCCCGGCCCCTCGGCCAGACTGGCCGCCATGGCAGAGATCACGCGGGCTGAGACGGTGCTGACGGAGGACGGGGTATCGCTGTGGGCGGTCAGGACGGGTGAGGGATGTCCGGTGGTCTTCTGCCATGGAGGCCCCGGGCTGTGGGACACCCTGGAGGACGTGGCCGGGCCGCTGTCCGGCGTCGCGGCCGTGCACCGCTGGGACCAGCGCGGATGCGGCCGCTCCCAGCGGACGGGGCCCTATTCGATGGCCAGGACGATGGCCGACCTCGACGCCGTCCGCCGCCATTTCGGGCTCTCGGACATGGTGCTGCTCGGCCACTCGTGGGGCGCCCAGCTCGCGTTGCGCTACACGCTGGACCACCCGGAGCACGTGCGCGGGCTGATCTACGTCGCCGGCACGGGCATCGACCCGGGCGCGCCCTGGCGGGATGAGTACGGCCGCAACCTGCGCGCGAGGCTGGGCGGGGACCTGGAGCGCTGGAGCGAGCTCAACGACAAGGAACGCACGGACGCCGAGGACCGGGAGCTGTCGGTGCTGCAGTGGACGGCGGACTTCGCCGACCACGGCCAGGACCACGAGGACCGCGGGCAGGACCGCGACCAGGACCACGGCCAGGACCACAGCTGGGCGCGGGAGCAGGCCGAGCGCATGGCGACGCCCTGGCTCGGGGTGAACTTCGCGTGCAACGCCGCCATCAACGCCGAGGGCCGCCGGACGTGGGGCGCCCCCGAGCTGCACGCGCGGTGCGCGGCCTCGGACGTTCCCGTGCTGATCGTGGACGGCGCCGAGGACATCCGCCCGCGCTGGGCCGTCGACTCGCTGGAGCGGGCGCTGCCCCGGGTGTCCCGCGTGGTCCTCGAAGGCGCAGGTCATCTGCCGTGGACCGAGGACCCCGACGGGTTCCAGGCGGCGGTGAGAGCCTTCCTGACGGCCTGAACCGGCCGTCCCGGCGAAACGTCCGGCCGCCAGGGGAACGGCCCCTGACGGCCGGACCAGGTCGCGGGCGAGCCCGGATCGGGCCGGAGCGCAGCTCGCGGGGTAGCTCTGACCAGGGCCGGGGCTACGGCAGGGCGAGCATGCGGTCCAGGGCGACCTTGGCCCAGTGGGTGGTGTCCTCGTCCACCGTGATCTGGTTGACGACGTCGCCCAGGACCAGCGACTCCAGGGCCCACACCAGGTGCGGCAGGTCGATCCGGTTCATCGTCGAGCAGTAGCAGACCGTCTTGTCCAGGAACGAGATGTTCTTGTCGGGGAACGTCTGCGCCAGGCGCTTGACCAGGTTCAGCTCGGTGCCGATCGCCCAGCTCGACCCCGCCGGAGCCGCCTCCAGCGTCTTGATGATGTGCTCGGTCGAGCCCACGTGGTCGGCCTTGAGCACGACCTCGTGCCGGCACTCGGGGTGCACCAGCACGTTCACCCCGGGGATCCGCGCGCGTACGTCGTCCACCGACTCGGCCGTGAAGCGGCCGTGCACCGAGCAGTGCCCGCGCCAGAGGATCATCCTGGCCCGCTCCAGCTGCTCCTGCGTGAGACCGCCGTTCGGCCGGTGCGGGTTCCAGACGACGCAGTCCTCCAGGGTCATCCCCATCTCCAGCACCGCAGTGTTGCGGCCCAGGTGCTGGTCGGGCAGGAACAGCACCTTCTGGCCCTGCTCGAACGCCCAGTCGAGGGCGCGGCGGGCGTTGGAGGAGGTGCAGACGGCGCCGCCGTTCCTGCCGCAGAAAGCCTTGATGTCGGCGCTGGAGTTCATGTATGTGACCGGGATCACCTGCTCGGCCAGCCCCGCGTCCTCCAAGGCGTCCCAGCACTCCTCGACCTGGTCGAACGTGGCCATGTCCGCCATGGAGCAACCGGCCGCCAGGTCGGGCAGGACCACCTTCTGCGCGTCCCCGGTCAGGATGTCGGCGGACTCGGCCATGAAGTGCACCCCGCAGAAGACGATGAACTCCGCCTCCGGCCTGGCCGCCGCCTGCTGGGCGAGCTTGAAGGAGTCACCCGTCACGTCGGCGAACTGGATGACCTCGTCGCGCTGGTAGTGGTGGCCGAGCACGAACAGGCGGTCGCCGAGCGCCTCCTTGGCCCGGCGAGCCCGCTCCACCAGATCGGGGTCGGAGGCGGGCGGCAGCTCGCCGGGACAGTCGACCCCCTTCTCGCTGTGCGGATCGGCGCTGCGGCCGAGGACGAAGAGTGGCAGCCCAGTCTGGGTGGCCATGGCCATACCCCCTTATCGTCGGTTTGACGATACTCATCATGACACACCGACATTCGTGGTTATTCCGGGGGGAGCCGGACCGGGAATGTGTGGCATCGCCCAGGTGTTGGTAGCGTCATTAGAAGGACGTCGGAAACAGACAGCCGGGTTAGGGAGTCAGCAGATGACGGTTGAGAGCAGCGAGACCACGGCACAGGGCCTGATCCTGACTGACGCGGCCGCCGCCAAGGTCAAGAACCTGCTGGAGCAGCAGGGTGAAGAAGGTCTGCAGCTGAGGGTCGCCGTGCAACCGGGCGGTTGCTCCGGCCTGCGTTACCAGCTCTTCTTCGATGACCGCTCGATGGACGGCGACGTCGTGTCGGACTTCGGCGGCGTCAGCGTGGTCACCGACCGGATGAGCGCTCCTTACCTGATGGGTGCCTCCATCGACTTCGTGGACACCATCGAGAAGCAGGGCTTCACCATCGACAACCCCAACGCCACGGGCTCCTGTGCCTGCGGCGACTCGTTCAACTAGTCGGTGGCCGCCGGGTCCCGCTCGCCTTTGTGCGTGCGGGACCTTCGCGTATCCTCGTGGGGCCCATTGGCTTGCTGACAACGAGGAAGAAGAATCCCGTGCGCATCGCCGTCACCGGCTCCATCGCGACAGACCACCTGATGACCTTCCCAGGAAGCTTCGGCGATCAGCTCATCGCCGAGCAACTGGACCGGGTGTCACTCTCGTTCCTGGTCGATGACCTTCAGATTCGTCGCGGCGGCTGCGCCGCGAACATCGCCTTCGGCATGGCCTGTCTCGGCCTCAAGCCGGTCCTCGTGGGAGCCGTCGGCAGCGACTTCGCCGACTACCGGTCGTGGCTGGAGCGCCACGGCGTCGACTGCGCGTCCGTGCACATCTCGGAGACCCAGCACACCGCGCGTTTCCTGTGCACCACGGATGAGCACCACAACCAGATCGCCTCGTTCTACACCGGGGCCATGGCCGAGGCCCGGCTGATCGAGCTGAAGCCCGTCGCGGACCGCATCGGCGGCCTCGACCTGGTGCTGATCAGCCCCAACGACCCCGACGCGATGCTGCGCCACACCGACGAGTGCCGCCAGCGCGGCATCCCGTTCGCCGCCGACATCTCCCAGCAGCTCGCGCGCATGGCCGACGAGGACATCCGCAAGCTCGTGGACGGCGCCGCCTACCTGTTCTCCAACGACTACGAGAAGGGGCTCATCGAGCAGAAGACCGGCTGGACCGACGAGGAGATCCTCGCCCGGGTCGGAGTCCGCGTCACCACGCTCGGCCCCAAGGGCGCCGTCATCGACCGCCAGGGCGAGCCGTCCATCCAGGTCGCCCCCGCCCCCGAGGTGGGCAAGGCCGACCCCACCGGCGTCGGCGACGCCTTCAGGGCCGGCTTCCTGTCCGGCGTAGCCTGGGGGCTGCCGCTGGAGCGCTGCGGCCAGCTCGGCAACCTGACCGCCACCCATGTGCTGGAGCGCGTCGGCGGCCAGGAGTACGAGCTGGGGCAGAAGGGCTTCCTCGAGCGGTTCGGCGCCGCGTACGGCGCCGAGGCGGCCACGGAGGTCGCCGGCTACGTCCGCTGCTACCACCCCTGACGGACCGCCCCCTGCGCGTGACCATCTGACGCGACGCGGCGGCCTCCGGGCCGCTCAGTCGTCGTTGGGCGTGCGCGAGGCGTAGACGCGGTGCACGAACTCGGCCAGCTGGCCGTCGGGCAGGTGCCTGGCCAGGTCCGCCTCGCTGATCATGCCCACGATCCGGTCGCCGTCCATCACCGGCAGCCGCTTGATCTGGTGCTCCTCCATCCGCGCGAGCGCCTCCTCCACGGTGGCGCTCGCCGGGATCCAGACCAGCCCGGTGGCGAGCTCGCCCGCCGTCACCGTGGCCGGGTCGTGCCCGGCGGCGACGCACTTCACCACGATGTCACGGTCGGTGATGATGCCCTGCACCCGGTCATCGGCGCCGCAGACCGGCAGCGCGCCCACGTCGTGGTCGCGCATCAGCTGCGCCGCCCGGTCGAGCGTCTCGTGCGCGGGGACGCACTCCGCGCCCGTGCTCATCACGTCACGGGCGGTCTCACATCCGTCGGTCATGGCTTTCCCCCGGAAGTCGGTGACTTCTGACGGAAAGCCCCTACCCCGAATATCAGTAGTTGCGCCTGACGTGGATCGCCCAGCCACCCCCGGGCAGCTCGTACGAGCCCACGTGGCGATGCGACTTCAGCCGGCACCACGCGGGCACGTCGTTGTAGGCCGCGGGATCGTCGGCCAGCACCGCCACCACGGCGTTGAGCGGCACATAGTTGATCTGCTCGGCGAGCATGATGATCGGGATCGGGCACTTCTTCCCGAGCGCGTCGATCGTCAAAGCGGGCTGGGTGACCTCGGTCATGCGACTCCTGCGTCCTGGCGGATGCGACGCACCATATCGGGCAGCACGGCGAGAAACCTGTCGACCTCCGCCGCGGACGCGCCCCTGGGCAGCGACACCCGGACATTCCCATGCGTCAGCACGCCCATGGCTTCCAGGACGTGCGATGGACGAAGCGTACTAGCGGTGCACGAACTTCCGGACGATACGGCGAATCCGGCCTTGTCGAGCTCGGTCAGCAACGCCTCACCGTCCACGTACAGGCACGAGAAGGTCACGATGTGCGGTGCCCGGCCTACCGGGTCACCGATCACCTCGACGTCGGGGACGATCTTCGGGACCGTCTCCCGGATCCGGGTGACGAGCTCGGAGAGCCGCGCCTGCTCCTGCGCCGCCTCGGCGGCCATCGCGCGCAGGGCCGCCGCGGCGGCCACGATGCCGGGGACGTTCTCGAAGCCCGGCACCCGCCGCCGCTCCCGCTCGTCCTCGGGCAGGAACGAGCGGAACCTGGTGCCCTTGCGCACCACCAGCACCCCGACCCCGGCCGGGCCGCCCCACTTGTGGGCGCTGGCGGTCAGCACCGACCAGCCCGGCGGCACCGGCATCCGGCCTGCCGTCTGAGCCGCGTCCACCAGGAGCGGGACGCCGTGCGACCGGCACGCGGCGGCGACCTCCTCGACCGGCTGCAGGGTGCCGACCTCGTGGTTGGCCGTCTGCAGGCAGGCCAGTGCCGTGCCGGGGCGCGCGACCGCCTCGGCGAAGGCCGCCGGATCGACCCGGCCGGTCAGATCCACGCCCACGGTCTCGACCGTGCCGCCGTCGCGTTCGTGCACGCCACCGGCGTGCAGCACGCTGGAGTGCTCGACCGCGCTCGTCACCAGATGGCGACCGGCTCTGCGCCTGCCGTGTAGGGTGCCGAGGACGCCGAGATGCGCGGCCTGCGTGCCGGACGAGGTGAACGACACCTCGTCGGGGCGCGCGCCGAGTGCCTCGGCGACCTCCGTGCGAGCCTGTTCCAGCAACAGGTGCGCGCGGCGGGCCTGGCCGTAGAGTCTCGCGGGGTCGGCCCAGCCGACGTCGATCGCCGCCAGCAGCGCTTCGCGTGCCTGAGGGTGGAGCGGCTCGCTAGAAGCCGCGTCGAAATACGCCACGAGACTCATCGTCCCACTTGCGGCGCCACCGAGGGGTCGCGCGGGAGGGCGGGGCACCTGCACGCTAATGTGTCTGCAATCAGCTGTGCATTCTGGAAATACGAGCGCCCAAGGGAGAGACTCTTGGGCTTCATCTGTGGGGTAGGCGATCCGTGAGTCCGACTCGCCGTACGACGCGGCGTTCGTTGGCCCGGCGCAGGGTGCCGCGCGCCGCCGCTTTGGCGTTGCTGCTGGCCACTGCTACGGCGTGTGCTAATGACGTCCCCGAGGCCGACTGGTCTCGCGGCCTTCTTCCCGACCACGTCACCACAGAGGGTGGCGTGGTTCAGAACCTGTGGAACGGGGCCTGGATCGCCGCACTCGCCACGGGCGCCGTCGTCATCGTGCTGATCGTGTGGGCTGCGATCTTCCATCGCAAGCGCAAGACGACCAAGGCAGAGCTCCCGCCGCAGGTGCGTTACAACCTGCCGATCGAGATCCTCTACACCTTGATCCCGCTCGTGATGGTGTCGGTGTTCTTCTTCTTCACCGCCCGCGACAGCGAGGCCATCACCCGCGTCGTCGGCGACGCGCCGGTCAAGGTGAAGGTGGAGGCGTTCCAGTGGAGCTGGCGCTTCACCACCACCGTCAACGGCAAGACGCTGGCGCCCGTCGCGGGCATGCCGGTCAGCGACTACCACCAGGGCCCCCAGCTGGTCCTGCCGGTGAACTCGAAGGTCGAGTTCGACCTGTCGACCGAAGACGTCATCCACTCCTTCTGGGTGCCCGCGTTCCTGTTCAAGCGTGACGTCATCCCCGGCATCCGCGAGGACAACCCGGGCCGCAAGTTCGAGATCACGACGCTCAACAAGCCGGACGTCTACGCAGGCCGCTGCGCCGAACTGTGCGGTGTCGACCACAGCCGGATGCTGTTCTCGGTGAAGCTCGTTCCGCAGGCTGAGTTCGACCAGTACATTGCGACCCACCAGGCTGGGAGTGCCCAGTGACCGCCATTCAAGAACCACTTCGCGCGCCGGTACGGCCCAGCACCAAGGGCCAGGTGATCGCCAAGTGGCTGTCCTCGACTGATCACAAGATCATCGGACACCTTTACCTGATCACGTCGTTCGCCTTCTTCCTGATCGGCGGCATCATGGCGCTGATCATGAGGGCCGAGCTGGCGCAGCCGGGCCTGCAGATCACCAGCAACGAGCAGTTCAACCAGCTGTTCACCATGCACGGCACGATCATGCTGCTGATGTTCGCGACGCCGCTGTTCGCCGGCTTCGCCAACGAGCTGATGCCGCTGCAGATCGGCGCTCCCGACGTGGCGTTCCCCCGCCTCAACATGGTCAGCTACTGGCTCTACCTGTTCGGCAGCATCATCGCCGTGTCCGGCTTCTTCACCCCGGGCGGCGCCGCGTCGTTCGGCTGGTTCGCCTACACGCCGCTGTCCAACGCGATCCAGTCGCCCGGCATCGGCGGCGACCTGTGGATCATGGGTCTGGCCCTGTCGGGTCTCGGCACGATCCTCGGCTCGGTCAACTTCATCACCACGATCATCTGCATGCGCGCACCCGGCATGACGATGTTCCGCATGCCGATCTTCACCTGGAACGTGCTGCTGACCAGCATGCTCGTGCTGATGGCCTTCCCGGTGCTGGCCGCCGCGCTGCTGGCCCTGGAGGCCGACCGCAAGCTGGGCACCCACATCTTCGCCTCGGAGAACGGCGGGGCGTTGCTGTGGCAGCACCTGTTCTGGTTCTTCGGCCATCCAGAGGTCTACATCATCGCGTTGCCGTTCTTCGGCATCGTGACCGAGATCCTGCCGGTGTTCAGCCGTAAGCCGATCTTCGGTTACATCAGCCTCGTGGCCGCGACGATCTCGATCGCCGGCCTGTCCATCACGGTCTGGGCGCACCACATGTTCCCGACCGGGCAGGTGTTGCTACCGTTCTTCTCGTTCATGACGTTCCTCATCGCGGTGCCGACGGGCGTGAAGTTCTTCAACTGGGTCGGCACGATGTGGCGAGGGCATCTGTCGTTCGAGTCGCCGATGCTGTTCTCGATCGGCTTCCTCATCACGTTCCTCCTGGGCGGTCTGACGGGCGTCATCCTGGCCTCGCCGCCGCTCGACTTCCACATCAGCGACACCTACTTCGTCGTCGCCCACTTCCACTACGTGGTCTTCGGCACCGTCGTGTTCGCGATGTTCGCCGGCTTCTACTTCTGGTGGCCCAAGTTCACCGGCAAGATGCTCGACGACAAGCTGGGCAAGCTGCAGTTCTGGCTGCTGTTCATCGGCTTCCACACGACGTTCCTCATCCAGCACTGGCTGGGCGTGCTCGGCTTCCCGCGCCGCTACGCCGACTACAGCGCGGCCGACGGCTTCACCGACCTCAACCTGATCTCGTCGGTGGGCGCGTTCGTGCTGGGCGCCTCGACGCTGCCGTTCTTCTACAACGTGTGGAAGACCTGGCGCACCGCGCCCAAGGTCACGGTCGACGACCCCTGGGGTTACGGCGGCTCGCTCGAATGGGCGACCTCCTGCCCGCCGCCGCGGCACAACTTCACCTCGCTGCCGCGCATCCGGTCCGAGCGTCCCGCGTTCGACCTGCACTACCCGCACGTATCCGCCAAGTCCGCCCAGGAGGTCGAGGCCTGATGAAGGTCCAGGGTTGGCTGTTCCTGCTGTGCGGCCTGTTCTTCGCCGGTGTCGACATCGCCTACTGGTTCTGGACCAAGGCGGCGACGGGCCACGGTGAACCGGTCGGCACCACCGCCATGGCCATCTCGGTCGGGTTCGCGTTCATGGTGGGCTACTACCTGATGTTCACCGCGCGGCGCATCGGGCCGCAGCCGGAGGACGACAAGCAGGCCGAGATCAGCGACGGCGCGGGCGAGATCGGGTTCTTCAGCCCGAGCAGCTGGTGGCCGCTGTTCCTGTGCCTGGCGGCGGCCTTCGCCTTCGCCGGGTTCGTGTTCGGCTTCTGGATGTTCCTCATCGGCGTCTTCCTGATCGTCATGGCCATGATCGGGTTCGTGTTCCAGTACTACCGGGGCAACTTCTCGCACTAGCCCCACCAGTAGCGGACGTCCTTCCATGGGGGAGGGGCGTCCGCTTTTTGGTGTTCTTTACCAGTGCACGGATGTGGTGATTCGATCACTCAGGGTAATAAAGGAGGCAGAAGCGGTTCGATCTTGGACGAGGGAGTCACTCGTGGGGCGCGTAGCGTATGGATCGGCCGGCCTGCTGGCCTTGGCGCTGCTGACGGCGTGCTCGGGCGGGCCTGCCGAAGTTCCTCAGGGGGCCGCCATGGCGGGTAAGGCGGCCCAGGGGCCCCCTGTGGCGTTCTTCCCGCCGGACAAGGCCGCCAACGTGCCCACGGACCAGACCGTGGTCGTGGCGGCGCATGGGGGCGCGCTGAAGAGCGTACGGGTGGACGGCGGCAAGGCGGGCGCGCTGCCCGGCGAGCTGAGCGCCGACCACACCCGCTGGCGCAGCACCGGGACCGCCCGGCCGGGCGCCTCCTACACCGTCACCGCGGTCTCCGTGAACGCGGCGGGCAAGCAGAGTGAGTCCACCAGCACGTTCAAGACCGTCAAGGGCGGCAAGACGTTCGACATCCAGACCATCACCCCGAACAAGGACGACACCGGGCTGACCGTCGGCATCGGCATGCCCGTGATGATCGCCTTTGACAAGCCGGTCAGCGACCGCGTCTCCGTCGAGCGCAACCTGTCCATCCACAGCACCAAGCCGGTGGAGGGGGCCTGGCACTGGTTCGACGACTCCCACGTCGACTTCCGGCCGGAGAAGTACTGGCCCGCGCACTCGAAGGTGCGGGTGGAGGCGCGGCTGGCCGGCGTACGCGGAGGGCCCGGCCTGTACGGCAAGCGGGACGTCAAGCTCGACTTCAAGATCGGCCGGTCGCAGATCACGCGGGGCAGCACCGACAACCACGTGCTCACGGTCAAGCGGGACGGCAAGAAGATCCGTACGATGCCGATGAGCGCCGGCCAGGGCGGGCAGTGGAAGTACTACACGACCTCGGGCATCCACCTGGCGATGTCGCGCGAGCCCGTCACGGTCATGACCTCGCCGGGCATCGGCCCGGGCTCGCCGGGCTACTACCAGCTCACCGTCTACAACACCGTCCGCATTTCCAACAGCGGCGAGTACGTGCACAGCGCGCCCTGGTCGGTCGGCTCGCAGGGCAACTCGAACGTCAGCCACGGGTGCGTGAACATCAGCCCGGAGAACGCCGCCTGGTTCATCAAGAACACGCTGATCGGCGACCCGATCATCATCACCGGGTCGCCGCGCAAGCTGGAGCCCACCAACGGGTGGGGGCACTGGCAGGAGAACTGGAAGCAGTGGCTCAAGTGGAGCTCGCTGAAGGCCGGCCCCACCATGGCCCTGCCCTAACCAGCGGCCCTGCCTCGGTCTTGTGGGCCGGGCCCCGTCGGGGCCCGGCCTTGCCGCCTTACGCCCGGCGGAAGGAGCCGCTGGCCTCGATCCAGCGGTCGAGGGTGGCGGCGGCGCCGCCGGAGTCGACCGCCTGGACCGCGCGGGCGTAGCCGTCGATCATGGCCGCGTCGAGGTTGTCGCCGGGCCCGTTGAGCGCCACCAGGGCCGCGGCGGCGTTGAGCAGCACGGCGTCGCGCACGGGGCCCGTCTTGCCGCGTACGAGATCGTGCACGGCCTGCGCGTTGAACTCCACGTCGCCGCCCCGCAGCGCGCCCACGTCGGCGCGCGCGATGCCGAGGACGGTCGGGTCGAACGTGACCTGCGTCGCCGCGCCGTCCTTGACCACCCAGACCGTCGAGGTGGCCGCGATGGTCAGCTCGTCGAGGCCGTCGTCGCCGCGGAAGACCAGGGCGGACACGCCGCGCTCGGCGAACACGCCCGCGAGCACCGGCAGCATGCCGGCGTCGAAGACGCCGATGGCCTGGGCCGCGGGACGGGCCGGGTTGGTGAGCGGGCCCAGGAAGTTGAAGATCGTGGGCACCCCGATCTCCTTGCGCGTGGGCCCGGCGAAGCGCAGCGCGGGGTGGTAGACCGGGGCGAAGCAGAAGGCGATGCCCGCCTCGCGCGCCACCTGGGCGGTCTGCTCAGGCGAGAGGTCGAGCCGGATGCCCAGGTGCTCCAGGACGTCGGCGGCGCCGCACGAGGACGAGGCGGCCCGGTTGCCGTGCTTGACCACGCGGGCGCCCGCGGCGGCGGCCACGATCGCGGCCATCGTGGAGACGTTGACGGTGTGGGCGCGGTCGCCGCCGGTGCCGACGATGTCGACCACGGGGCCCTCCACGCTCAGCGGTGTGGCCAGATCGAGCATGGTGCGGGCCAAGCCCACCACCTCCGCCACGGTCTCGCCCTTGGCGCGCAGGGCGATCACGAACCCGGCGATCTGGGACGGCGTCGCGGCGCCGGACATGATCTCCCGCATCGCCCAGGCCGACTCGTCGGAGGTGAGGTGCTCTCCGGACAGGAGAGCGGTGAGCAGGGCGGGCCAGGTCGTCCGGGAGTCCATGGGCACCTACTTGGCGTTGAGTCGGGTGGCGGAGCGGCGGCGCATCAGGTCGGCGACGGTGTCGGCCAGGACCATGGGCTCCAGAGGCTGCGGCACGACGGCGTCGGCCTTGGACCAGTCGGCCAGCCAGCGGTCGTCGCGCCTGGCGATGATCAGGCAGATGGGCGGGCAGTCGTAGACCTCGTCCTTGGCCTGCCGGGAGACGCCCATGCCGCCGGCCGGCTGCGTCTCGCCGTCGAGGATCGCCACGTCGATCTCGCCCGAGCCCAGCCACTGGTGGACCTTGGGCTCGGTGGCGCACTCCACGATCTCGACGAGGGGTACGTCGGCGGCGGGGCGCCTGCCGATGGCCTGGACCACTTCGGCCCTGGTGGTGGCGTCGTCGCTGTAGACGAGGACCCTCATCGTGTCGTCGGTGCTCCCACTGGACATCACGGTCGCGCTCACTATCGCTCGTAGCGGTATGGTCACCCTGGATCGTACCGGTGCTCCGGCCCGCAATCCCAGGCCGCCCGGCCTGTGAGCCGGTTTGTTGGGTGTTTTGTGGCGATTATCCCAGGTTGGTTGGTGGTTTCCACCTGCTAACGGGGGGTCGTGCGCCGGACCGACCACCGCAACCGCAATAATGCTGCCCGTGGCGACAGCATCCGCAATAACTTCGACGACGGCAGCCCAGTCGTATCGCAGACCCAATCTGGTCAGCGTCGGTACGATCGTGTGGCTGTCCTCTGAGCTCATGTTCTTCGCGGCGCTGTTCGCGATGTACTTCACCATCCGGTCGGTGAGCACCGGCAACGGCTTCGAGTGGGGCCCCGCACTGCACAAGGCGGGCCTGGAGGTCGCAGAAGGCGCTCACCTGAACATCCCGTTCGCGACGGTCAACACGATCATCCTGGTTCTGTCGAGTGTGACGTGCCAGCTCGGTGTGTGGGCCGCAGAGAAGGGCCAGGTCGGCAAGCTCCGGTTCTGGTACATCATCAGCTTCCTCATGGGCGCGGTCTTCGTCGCCGGGCAGCTGTACGAGTACATGGAGCTGGCGTCAGAGGGCGCGACCTTGTCCGCTAACGCCTACACCTCGGTGTTCTACCTGACGACGGGCTTCCACGGCCTGCACGTGACCGGTGGCCTGATCGCGTTCCTGTTCATGCTGGGACGCACGTACGCCGCGAAGCGCTTCACGCATGAGCAGGCCACCAGCGCGATCGTCGTGTCCTACTACTGGCACTTCGTAGACGTCGTCTGGATCGGTCTTTTCGCGACCATCTACATCATTCGTTAAGGAACGGGATCTCTGTGACTAGGATTACCGCTTGGCGGCGGCATCCCCTCGCGAGATACGCCGTCCTGATTTTGGCGTTGGCGCTGGTCGGGATGGTATACGCCGCCTTTGTCCAGGCGGGCAAGCCTGCCGACGCGGCACTGGCGGCAGGCAAGGTCGACGACGTGGCCGAGGGCAGGAGCCTGTTCGTCGCCCACTGCTCGAGCTGCCACGGCATGAACGCGCAGGGCACCGCGACCGCTCCCACGCTCGTCGGCGTCGGCGCCGCGGCCGTCGACTTCCAGATGAGCACGGGCCGCATGCCCGCGGCGAACCCGGGGCCGCAGGCGCCGCGCAAGCCGACGGCTCCCTGGGTCAACGAGACGACGACCAGGCAGGTCGCGGCCTACGTGCAGTCGCTCGGCGGCGGTCCGCAGGTCCCAGGGGCCGAGCAGGTCGACGCCAAGCTCGGCGACGCCGGCAAGGGTGGCGAGCTGTTCCGCGCCAACTGCATCCAGTGCCACAACTGGGTCGGCGCCGGCGGTGCCTTGACGCAGGGCAAGTACGCGCCCAACCTCAATGAGGCGACCCCGACGCAGATCTACGAGGCGATGGTCACCGGTCCGCAGGCGATGCCCGTCTTCAACGACTCGACGATCACGCCGGAAGAGAAGCGCAGCATGATCGCGTACATCACGCAGGTTCGTGAGCAGAAGGACCCGGGAGGCTTCGCCCTCGGGCGCATCGGCCCGGTCACCGAAGGTCTCGTAGCGTGGATCGTGGGCCTCGGCGCCCTCGCACTCGCAGCCATCTGGATCACCGCGAAGAAGCGACAGAAGTCATGACAGACAACGAGCACGAGATCGAGCAGCCGGACGAACGCGTACCCAAGCGCGTCATCGGCACCCCCGCGCCGGGCACCTCGATGCTCGGCACCGCGGAAGCGACGGACACCGCCGACCAGGACGTCCCCGGTGTGACGCTGCAGGACGAGAAGAAGGCCCGCAAGGCGGAGAAGATCGTGGCGCTCTGCTTCATGATCACCTTCCTGGCGTCCATCGCGTTCATCGTCTCCTACGTGGTCTTCCAGGTCGGCAGCCCCGAGGCGACCGGCACGTCCAACCTCGCGCTGGGCGGCTCGCTGACGGTGGCGATCCTGGGACTCGCGATCGGCATCGTGATCTGGGTCCGCCAGATCATGCCGAAATACTCCTTGATCCAGGAGCGCCACCCGATGGCCTCCGCCGAGGACGACCGCGAGGTCGTGGCCGACACGTTCGTCCAGGGCGCCAACGAGAGCGGCTTCGTCAAGCGCAAGCTGCTGCGCCGCACGCTGCTGCTGGCCGCCGCGCCGCTGGGCCTCGTCCCGGTGGTCCTGCTGCGCGACCTCGACAACAGCAAGATGCCGGGCGCCAAGTTCAACCAGACGCTGCGGCACACGGTGTGGGGTGAGAAGACCAAGGAGGGCAAGCCGCTCAGGCTCGTCGTCGAGGGCACGGGCCAGCCGATCCGCGCCGCCGACTTCAACTCGCCCGGCGGCATCCTGTCGGTGGTCCCCGAGGGCTACCAGCACGACCTCAACGCCCTCGCCAAGGCCACGCTCATCCTGATCAAGTTCCGGCCGGAAGAGATCAAGAGCGGCGTCCGCCAGAACTGGATCCACGACGGCATCGTGGCCTACTCCAAGATCTGCACCCACGTGGGCTGCCCCGCGGCGCTCTACGAGCAGAACACCCACCACATCCTCTGCCCGTGCCACCAGTCGACGTTCGACGCCGCAGACGGCGCGAAGGTCATCTTCGGCCCGGCCGCGCGGCCGCTGCCGCAGCTGCCGATCACCGTCGACGGAGAGGGTTACCTCGTCGCCCAGGGAGACTTCGAGGTGCCCCCTGGCCCCAGCTACTGGGAACGCGGTGACGCCGAGGCCGCGGCGAGGGAGAAGGGAGGCCAGGCATGAGCGACGAACTCAAGTCGGTGCCCAAGGGCATCGCAGGGCCGTCGACCTTCCTCGACGACCGCATCGGCGGCGCCAACTTCCTCAAGCGCAACCTGCGCAAGATCTTCCCGGACCACTGGTCGTTCCTGCTGGGTGAGATCGCCCTCTACTCGTTCATCATCCTGCTGCTGACCGGTACGTTCCTGACGTTCTGGTTCAAGCCGAGCATGGGCGAGATCGCCTACGACGGCTCGTACGCGCCGCTCAAGGGCGTCATGATGTCCGAGGCCTACGCGTCGTCGCTGGAGATCAGCTTCGACGTCCGGGGTGGACTGCTCATCCGGCAGATGCACCACTGGGCGGCCCTGCTCTTCGTGGCCGGCATGATGGTCCACGCGCTGCGGGTGTTCTTCACCGGCGCCTACCGCAAGCCGCGCGAGCTCAACTGGATCATCGGCGTGCTGCTGCTGACCCTGGCGCTGGCCGAGGGCCTGACCGGCTACTCACTCCCCGACGACCTGCTCTCCGGCGCCGGTCTGCGGATCACCGAGGGCGTGGCGATCTCGCTGCCGCTGGTCGGCACGTACATCACGTTCTTCCTGTTCGGCGGGGAATATCCGGGTGAGGATGTCATCTCCCGGTTCTACGCGCTGCACATCCTGCTCATCCCGGGCATCCTGCTGGCGCTGATCTCGGCCCACATGGTGCTCATGTGGGTGCAGAAGCACACGCAGATGCCGGGCAAGGGCCGGACCAACCAGAACGTCGTGGGCGCGCCGTTCTACCCGGCCTTCATGGCGAAGGCGGGCGCGTACATGCTGTTCACGCTCGCCGTGATCTCGGGGCTGGCGACGTTCACCCAGATCAACCCGATCTGGTTGTTCGGGCCCTACACACCGGCGGACGTGTCGGCGGGCTCGCAGCCCGACTTCTACATGGGCTTCCTCGAAGGCGCGCTGCGCATCATGCCGCCGTGGGAGATCAACCTCTTCGGCACGGCCCACGCGGGCACGCTGCCGTTGAGCGTCATCGTCCCGGCGCTGGTGCCGATGGGCATCATCATGACCGGTCTCGCGCTCTACCCGTTCCTCGAACGCTGGGTGACGGGCGACCACCGCGAGCACCACGTCGTGGACCGGCCGCGCAACAACCCGCACCGGACCGCGATCGGCATCTCGGCCATGACGTTCTACGGCGTGCTGTGGCTGCTGGGCGCCAACGACGAGATCTCGGCGAACTTCCACATCAGCCTCAACTGGACGACGTACGCCGGCCGGGTGCTGATCTTCGTCGCTCCGGCGCTGGCCTACCTGATCACCTACCGCATGTGCCTCGGCCTGCAGCGTTCCGACGCCGCGGTCGTCTCGCACGGTGTGGAGTCCGGCGTGATCAAGCGGCTGCCGCACGGTGAGTTCATCGAGGTCCACACGCCTCCGGCGGACGACCTCGAGGCCCACATGCGGGGCAAGGAGCCGGTGCCGATGCTGCCGGTCGCCGAGGACAGCGCGGGCATCCCGCCGAAGGGCATGCGCGGGCCGCTCGGCAAGCTCCGCGCGCGGATGTCGAAGGCGTACGGCGGGGAGAAGATCCCGCTGGACGACGGGCACGGGCATGGGCACGGCGAGGACGAGCACGCCGCGCTGGGCTCGGGCGGCGACGACCGCAGCCTCACGCACTGACCGCGGACGCCACAGGGCCCGCCCGGAGAGAGCATCAGGCTCTCCGGGCGGGCCCGTCCGCGTGTGCGGGGCTCACCACTTGTCCCAGCCGTGCCAGCCGTACCAGTGGCCGGTGAGATGCCGGAAGGTGTCGTCGTACGTCTCCTCCGGCACCCCCACGGGCAGCAGGAGGAAGCGGGTGTTGCTGTGGATGGCCCATTCCTCGGCGATGAGCGCGGCGCTGCCCGGGACGTGCTCATCGCTGTCCGCCGAGGTGTAGGTGAACGCGTAGCAGACTCGGTACAGGCCCACCCACCGGCAGGGGGAGTCCTGCGGGCCTTCTGCCGTCACGGTCTTGGCGTAGGCGTCGAGGCTCGGCTTGGAGATCGCGAACCGTGCCTGGAAGGGCGCGTCGGTGATGAGCGCGACCGCGATTCCCGCGACGAGGTACCAGGGCGGCAACCAGCGGTCCAGCCGGCCGGTGATCGGGCCCTGCCTGGATGCCAGCCCGCAGCGGATCACCCAGATGGCGAGCAGCGGGCCGCCGAGGAAGAAGAGGACGAAGATGATCTCGATGGTGTACCAGTGCGGGACGCCGGCCCAGTAGAGGACGAGGCAGCCGACGGCCGAGACCGCGGACATGAAGGGCCATCCGGGCGGCTTGATGATCATGCGCGCCGCCCTAAGGGCGCGGCCCGGGTGCCCGGCAGGGGTCAGTCGGACTCGGGAAAGCCGATCGAGAAGGCCGCGTCGAGGTCGTGCTTGGAGTAGGTGCGGAAGGCGATGTGCGTCTCGGTGTGCAGCACGCCCGCGACCTTGTTGATCCGCCCGGGGATGACCTCGGCGATCTCCTCGTAGGCGGCCACCCTGACCATCGCCAGCAGGTCGTATTCGCCGGTGATGGAGTAGACCTCGCTGACGCCCTCGATCTCGGCGATCGTCTGGGCGACCTCCGGGATCCGGTCTACCTCTGCGTTGATGTGGACGATTGCCGTGACCATGGACCAACTCTATCGGGTCACCTCAAAGGGCGCCCCTCCCGCCCGCGCGGCTGGTCGAAGTGCCGGTAGGCCAGGTCGATGCGCTCCTTGTGGCGGGCGGCCCCCCGGGCGGGCAGGCTCCACTCGCCGTCGACCTCCACCAGCCGCACCCCCGGTGACTCCAGCCAGCGCAGGATGCACTCGGTCTCCTCGGCGGAGGCGGCGTGGACGGGCCCGGGGCCGGGGATGACGACCTCCGCCGTGGCGGTCAGCGAGGCGACGAACGGGGTCGGATGGGTGCCTTTGCGCATCACCCCGGCCGCGGCCAGCCGGCCGTACCGGACGACGTGGAGATCCCAGCCGCCGTCGAACGCCGGGCTGGCGGCGACGAGCTGCGGGATGCGCGTGATGGCGCTCAGGCGCTGCATGCGAGCGGCCGTACGGACGAAGGCGGCCAGCCGGTCGCGGTCGATGGAGGCCTCTTCGTAGCGCTGCTCCATCGACAGCCGCTCCATGCGGGCCGACACGGCCGTGAAGACGGGCGTGGCGTCGAGCGTCATGGCGCGCCGGGCGCTCTCCGCGTGCAGCGAATATTCCTCCTGGCTCTCCCGGCCCTCGCAGGGCGCGCCGCAGCGGCCCATCTCGTGCAGCACGCAGGCCGCGCGCCGGGTGCGCAGGGTGATCGGCTGGGTGCACTGGCGCAGCGGGACCGCCTCGTGCAGGGCGATGCGGGCCTCGTCGGCCAGCCGGGCGCTGGTGAAGGGCCCCAGGTAGGTGGCGCCGTCGTCCTTGAGATCGCGGACGATCGACAGGCGGGGGAACGGCTCGGTGGTGAGCTTGAGCCAGACGACCTTCTCGGGGAAGCGGGAGCGGCGGTTGTAGCGGGGCTTGGCGCCGCCGATCAGGCGCAGCTCCCTGACCTCCGCCTCCAGGGCGGTCGCGCAGACGATGTGGCGCACCCGCTCGGCGATGCCGATCATCTCGCGGATGCGCGGGCGGGTCTCGCTCGCGGTGAAGTAGGAGCGCACGCGGTTGCGCAGGTTGGTGCTCTTGCCGATGTAGAGGACCTCGCCGCGCTCGTCCTCGAAGAGGTAGACGCCCGGCGCGTGCGGGACGGAGTCGGCCAGATGACGCTTGCGCTGCTGCTCGGGCGTGGGCGCCCGGACGAACGACTTGAGCTCTTCGAGCGTGTGCACCTGGAAGGACCCGGCCCGCTCGATCAGCCCGTGCAGCACGTCCACGGTGGCCCTGGCGTCCTGGAGCGCGCGGTGGCACGGCTCGGTGGGGCTGCGGAAGAACCTGGCCAGCGTGGCCAGCTTGGCGTTGGGCGTCTCGTCGCGGGTCAGCACGCGGCGGGCCAGGTCGACGGTGTCGACGACCGGGTTGGCCGGCGGGGGGTAGCCGTGCGCGGCGCAGGCGGCCTTGACGAAGCGGGTGTCGAAGCCGGCGTTGTGCGCCACCAGCGTGGAGCCGCGGATGAACTCCAGGAAGCTCGGCAGCACCGTCTCGATCCGCGGCGCGGCCACGACCATGGCGTCGGTGATGCCGGTCAGCACCGAGATGAACGGTGGTATCGGCCCTCCGGGGTCCACCAGCGTGGAGAACTCGCCGAGGACCTCGCCCGCCCGCACCTTGACCGCGCCGATCTCGGTGATGGCGTCCTCCGACGGGGAGCCACCGGTCGTCTCGAGGTCGAACACGACGAACGTGACGTCGCTCAGCGGGGTGCCGAGCTCGTCGAGGGTGCCTTGAACCGAGTCCACGAACCAAGACCATAGAGAGGGGGACCGACAGGAACGAATCACCATCCCTCTTGATCCTTAGTTACCCTTCCCTGTATGTCCGCGGGAAGACTTGCCGGCCGCTACTCCCTGCTGCGCCCTCTGGGCGCCGGCGGCATGGGGAAAGTGTGGCTGGCCAGGGATGAGATGCTTGAGCGCGAAGTGGCGGTCAAGGAGCTCACGCTGCCCGAGGGCGTGTCGGCCAAGGAGCGGGCCGACTCGGTGACCAGGGCCGTACGCGAGGCGCAGGCCACCGCGCGGCTGCGGCACCCCGGCATCGTGGCACTGCACGACGTCGTGGTCGAGCACGACCGGCCGTGGCTGGTCATGGAGCTGCTGAGAGGCCGCACCCTCGACGCGACGGTGCGCGAGTTCGGACCCATGCCGGCTGGGCATGTCGCGCGGATCGGCGCCGAGGTGCTGGAGGCGCTGAGCGTCGCCCACGCGCAGGGGCTGCAGCACCGCGACGTCAAGCCGGGCAACGTCTTCCTGACCGACAAGGGCAGGGTGGTGCTCACCGACTTCGGCATCGCCAGGCAGGAGGGCCAGGCCACGCTCACCGAGCAGGGCCTGATGATCGGCTCGCCCGGGTTCATCGCGCCCGAGCGGCTCGACGGCGAGCCCGGCGGTCCGGCCAGCGACCTGTGGTCGCTCGGCGCGACCCTCTACGTCGCGCTGACCGGCGCGGCCGCCTACGGGGGCTCGGCGGCCCAGCGGCTGCGCGCCACGCTGACGCAGCCGGTGCCGGTCGCGCCGGGCACGCTCGGCCCGCTGCTGGCGGCCATGATGGCCCAGCACCCGGCGGCCCGTCCCGACCCGCGCGTGGTCGTGGACGCGCTCAGGCAGGTCGCCGCGGGCGGTCCCGCGCCGCGGCTGCCCACGGGCCAGGCCGTGACCGCGCCCGGCCCGGTCAAGCGGCGCGGCCGGGTCGTGATCTGGGCCGCGGCCGCGGTGGCGCTGGTCGTCGCGGCGGGCGCGGCCGGCTTCTTCGTCCTGCGGAACCAGGGCGGCGGGACACCGTCGGCCTTCACCGTGCCGATGGACGTGTGCACGCTGATCGCCTCGCAGGAGGTCGGCCGGCTGCTGCGCACCCAGCAGCCGCCCAAGGGGCAGCCGAGCTCCGACGAGGTGGGCCCCAAGTGCGGCTGGCCGATCTCCGGCAGCGGCGTGGGCCTCCAGGTGCAGAAGGACTCCGACACCGTGGACCCCTGGTCGATGACCGTGCCCGCGGCCCGCACGCTCTTCCAGAGCCAGAAGCGCTGGTGGTCCAAGTACGACAGCATCGACTGGACGTGGCCCGAGATCGGCGCGAAGACGGCCAGGAGCGCCAAGCGCACCCAGGTGCGCCAGATCGACGGGGTCGGCGAGGAGGCGTTCGGCGTCGAGCTGGCGGGCTCCACGGGCCGGATCCACTCCTCCTACGTCTACTACCGGCTGGCCAATCTGGTGGTCAGCGTCGAATACTCCACCCTCGCCGAGAAGCCGACGGACGAGGACGTCAAGCAGGCGGCGCTGAAAGCGGCGCAGGCGAGCGTGCAGGCGTTGCGCAATGCCGGGTGACCTCTACCTCCTGGCGGGCCGCTACCGGCTGATCGAGCGGCTCGGGCAGGGCGGCGCGGGGACGGTGTGGCGGGCGATCGACGAGGTGCTCGACCGGCAGGTCGCGGTCAAGCAGGTGCGCGTGCCCGACGGGCTGAGCCCGCACGAGCGGGCCGAGTTCGCCGGCCGGGCCATCCACGAGGCCAGATCCGCCGGACGGCTGCGTGACCCGGCCATCGTGCTCATCCACGACGTGGTCCTCGAGAACGGTCAGCCGTGGATCATCATGGACATCGTCACCGGCCGCTCCCTAGACAAGGTGATCAAGGAGCAGGGGCCGCTGCCGCCCGCGTTCGTGGCCGCGGTCGGGCTGCGCGTGCTGTCCGCGCTGGAGGTCGCGCACGCGCACGGCATCCTGCACCAGGACGTCAAGCCGGCCAACATCCTGCTCGACGCCGACGGCTCCGCCATGCTCACCGACTTCGGCATCGCCGCGCCGATGGGCGGGCGGGGCGACAGGTTCGGCAGCGCGGGCTCGCCCGGCTACATGGCTCCCGAGCGGCTCAACGAGCAGCCCTCCGGCCCGTCGTCCGATCTGTGGTCGCTCGGCGCGAGCCTTTACACGGCCGTGCAGGGCCGCGCGCCGTTCGAGCGGGCGCTGCCCGCGGCGGTGGCCGCCGCGGTGCTGCTGCACGAGCCGCCCTTCCCCGAGAACGCGGGCCGCGACCTCGGCGGCCTGCTGATGGCCATGCTGGCGAAGGACCCGGCGGCCCGCCCCACGGCCCTCCAGGCCCGCGCGGCGCTGACCGCCGTGGCCGGTGGACGCCGCCACCGCTCCGGCCCCCGCAGGCGCTGGCTGCTGCCCGCCGCGCTCGCCGCCGTCGTGGCGCTGGGCGCGGGCGGCTGGTACGCCGTCAGCGCGGCCGGCGGGCAGCAGGAGACCGGCAAGTTCGCCGCCGCGCCCGACCCCTGCACGCTGCTCACCGACGCCCAGGCCGCCAAGATCATGAAGGGCACTCCCGAACGCAGCCTGAACCGGCCCGGCGAGTGCCAGTGGCTCATCCGGCGCGACGAGCGGCCCGGCCGCCGCCTCGTCGTCCGCGCCTGGACGGAGAAGCCCGACGGCGACCTCGGCGGCCCCCAGGTGGCGATGCGCCGCTTCACCAGCGAGAAGACCAGCCGCGACGCCGCGAAGGGCACGGTGCTGCGCCAGTCGCACGGCGGGGTCAGCGACGTCGCGGGCATCGGCGAGGCGGCGATCCTCCAGAACAGCTTCAAGCTCTATCTCAACACCAGCGAGAGCGGCTCGTCCGACAGCACGCTCCTTTTCCGCACGAGCAACCTGCTCGGCGAGGTGATCTGGCATCGTGAGGACGTGCCCGCCGAGACTCCAGCGGACAAGAGACCGGCCATCGACGCTGCCCGCCTGATCTCGGCGGAACTGTCGAAATGAGGACGAACGCGCTGCAAGCACCTGGCAAGAGGTGTGACTAGCATGTTTCCCCGCAAGTCAGGGCAACCCCAGGAGTCCCAGTGAATCCCGGTAGCGAGTACGAGCCGCCCACCACCCCTCGCCAGGTGCCGGGCCGGCAGTTCGAGCCGCCGATGCAGCCGCAGCCGCCGCAGCCGCAGCCGCCGTACAACCAGCCGCCGTACGGCCAGTGGCCGAACCATCCGCCCAGCCAGCCACCGGGCCAGCCGCACAATCAGCCGCCGGGCCAGTGGCCCGGCCAGCAGTCCGGCCAGCAGTCCGGCCCGTGGCCCGGGCAAGCGCAGGGGCAGGCGTCTGGTGAATGGCCTGGGCAGGGGCAGAGGCAGCAGTCCGGCCCGTGGCCCGGGCCGGGGCAGGGGCAGGGGCAGCCG
>NZ_VCKX01000123.1 GCF_005889725.1 Nonomuraea zeae | reverse complement strand
CGTTGGAGGCGTGGGTGCGTCCGGCGAGCGTGTCGGGGTGGCGGACGGTGTTGATGAAGGAGTTCGGTGCGGATCTGGCGTATGCGGTGATGGGGAGTGGCAGCAGTGGTCCTGCGGCGTTCATCCATACTTCTTCGGGGGCGAACGCGCCGGCTCCGTCGAATCTGCCGCTGAACACGTGGAGTCATGTGGGGGCGACGTATGACGGCTCGACGTTGCGGTTGTACGTCAATGGCGTGCAGGTGGCGACGAATCCGACGGTCGGCAATCTGCGGGTGGGTACCGGTCCGTTGCGGATCGGCGGCAACAGCGGTTCGGGTGAGTATTTCAGCGGCCTGATCGACGAGGTCCGCGTCTACAACAAGGCGCTCACCGCGGCCCAGGTCACGACCGACATGAACACGCCGGTCAGCTAGGCCCTGCTGCTGTCGTCGCGCAGCCAGGTGGTGAAGTCGCCCGCGCGGATCGCGCGGGCGGCTCTCCGCCTGGCCAGCACGGCGACCAGGACGAACACGGCGGCGGCGGCGAGCAGGCGCGGCTCCCTGGCGACGATGGCCGCCAGATCGCGCAGGCCGGTGCGCTCACCGGCCGTCGCCGCCGCCGACTCCAGCTCGCTCACGCTGGTCATCGCGCGCACCCGGCGGCGCAGGAGGTCGGCCAGCGTGCGCGGGGGCCGGATCACCGAGCGGGCGGACGGCACGATCACCCGCTCGTCCGGCGCGAAGGCGAGCGAGGCGGCCAGGTCGTCGGCCATCACCGGCGGCAGCGCCCTGATCCGCTCGTTGCCCGCGCCGCTCACCGCGATGACCCCCCGGCCGAACAGCCCGGCGCGCACGTGCGGCAGGCGGGTCCAGATCGCGTAGTACGCGCGGACCGCCCAGGGCCGGTCGGCCAGCGCCAGCTCGCGCTCGGGAGCGGCGGCCAGCGGCCCGTCCTGCGCGGCCAGCACGGCCGCGAGCGCCCGCGCGTCGGCGGTGCCCAGCTCGATGTCGGCGTCCACGTACAGCCGGGGATACCCGCGGGCCGCCGCGTCGCCCAGCCGCAGCGCCTCGCGCTTGGACGGCACCGGCGTCGTCAGCACGCGGACGTCGTACGCCCCGGCCGCTTCGGCGGTGCCGTCGGTGCAGCCGTTGGCCACCACCACGACGTCGAACTCGCCCGGCTCCGCCTCGCGCAGCAGGCCGGTCAGCAGCCGGCCGATCACGCCGGCCTCGTTGTGGGCCGGTATCACGACACTCAGCACGATGGCAGCATCCCCAGGTCGCGGGCCTGCTTGAGGGTGGGCGCCGCGGCGTCCTTGGGCGACATGATCGGCTCCTCGGTCAGGGGCCAGTCGATGGCGAGGTCGGGGTCGAGCGGGTGGATGCCGTGCTCGCGGGCCGGGTCGTAGCCGGTGGAACAGGCGTAGACGACGGTGGCCGACTCGCTGAGCGTCAGGAAGCCGTGGCCGAGGCCCTCGGAGAGGTAGAGCCCGCAGTGCGTGACCGCGTCGAGGCGTACGGTCTCCCACTGCCCGAACGTGGGCGAGCCCACGCGCACGTCGACGACGACGTCCAGCACCTCGCCCGCCACGCACATGACGTATTTGGCCTGGCCGGGGGGCACGTCGGCGAAATGGACGCCGCGTAACACGCCGCGCCTGGAGACCGAGCAGTTGATCTGGGCCAGCTCCAGCGTGCTCCCGATCGCCTCGCGCAAGTCCACGGCGCGGAAACTTTCCAGGAAATCTCCGCGCAGATCGCTATGGATGCGCGGGGTGTAGAGCAATGCTCCATCGATGCTCAGCTGTTTCATGAAGATACTTGTAACACTTATTGGTCCTCCCCCGAAGTACGGCTGTGTGTCGCGGATGGGGGGAAATCTTGTCATTTTCGGGCGGCAACCGTTGCTGATGACATCGTGCCGGCTGTGTGGCTCGGCAGACCTGGTCAGCGTGGTGGATCTCGGGTCGACACCACCCTGTGAGCTCTTCCTCACGGCGTCCCAACTGGACGAGCCGGAGGTCACGTACCCGCTGCACCTGCGGCTCTGTACCAATTGCCGGTTAGCGCAGATCCCGGCGCTGATCACACCGGAAGAGACGTTCACCGAATACGCCTACTTTGCCGGTTTCTCCGCCTCATGGGTGGAGCACGCGCGGAAGTTTGTCGCCGACGCTCTGGAACGATTGAAACCTTCCTTCGTGGTCGAGGTGGCCAGCAACGACGGCTACCTGTTACAGCACGTGGTGGAGCGCGGCGTCAGGTGCCTGGGCATCGAGCCGTCGGCCAACGTGGGGCAGGCGGCCAAGGACAAGGGCGTGCCGACGCTGACGGAGTTCCTCACGCCGGAGAGCGGCGCGGCGGTCCGCGCCGAGCACGGTCCCGCCGACCTGGTCGTGGCCAACAACGTCTACGCGCACATCCCCGACCTGATCGGGTTCACCGCGGGGTTACGCGCCCTGGTGGCCGACGACGGCTGGGTGTCGATCGAGGTGCAGCACCTGCTGACCCTCATGGAGCTCAACCAGTACGACACGATCTACCACGAGCACTTCCAGTACTACACGGTCGAGTCCGCCCGGCGGGCGCTGGCGAGCGGCGGCCTGAGCCTGGTGGACGTCGAGCTGCTGCCCACGCACGGCGGCTCCATCCGCCTGTGGGCGCGGCCGGAGGCCGCCGCCGGCGCGCCGGCTGAGCGGGTCTCCGACGTGCTCGCCAGGGAGAAGGCGGCCGGGCTGCACGACCTGTCCGGGTACGCGGACTTCGCCCACCGGGTCGCCCGCGTCCGGCGCGACCTGCTCCGCTTCCTGATCACGGCGGCGGACGAGGGCAAGACCGTGGTCGGCTACGGCGCGCCCGGCAAGGGCAACACGCTGCTCAACCACTGCGGCATCCGCCAGGACCTGCTGGCCTACACGGTGGACCGCAATCCCTACAAGCACGGCAGGTACACCCCGGGGACGCGAATTCCCATCGTGGCGCCGGAGCGCATCGCCCAGGACCGCCCCGACTACGTCCTCGTCCTGCCGTGGAACCTGCGCGAAGAGCTGTCCGCACAGCTGTCCTACATCCACGAATGGGGAGGCCGGCTGGTCTTCCCGATCCCCCATCTGGAGGTCGTGTGAAGGTCGTCCTGTTCTGCGGAGGCTACGGGACGCGCATGCGGACCGGTGTGCCGGGCGAGGTGCCCAAGCCGATGGCGCTGGTCGGCCCGCGGCCACTGCTCTGGCACGTCATGCGCTACTACGCGCACTTCGGGCACAAGGAGTTCGTCCTGTGCCTGGGTTACGGCGCCCACCACATCAAGGACTTCTTCCTGACCTACCAGGAGGCCACGTCCAACGACTTCGTGCTGCGCGGGGGCAAGGTCGAGCTGCTGTCGGCCGACATCTCCGACTGGTCCGTCTCGTTCGTGCAGACCGGGGTCAACGCCCCCATCGGCGAGCGGCTCCGCCGCGTCCGATCCCACCTGGGCGGCGACGAGATGTTCCTGGCCAACTACGCGGACGTGCTCACCGACGCCCCGCTGCCCGAGATCATCGAGCGTTTCGAGGCGTCCGGCGCGGCCGCCTCGATGATGGTCGTGCCGCCGTCGCAGACGTTCCACTGCGTGGAGGTGGGCGAGAGCGGCCTGGTGGGCGGCATCTCGCCGGTCAGCGAGATGCCGGTGTGGGTCAACGGCGGCTACTTCGTGCTGACCCAGGAGGTCTTCGAGCACATCCCGGAGAACGGTGACCTGGTCGCCGACGGCTGCGCGGAGCTGGCCAAGCGCGGGCGCCTGCTGGCCTACCCGCACCGCGGCTACTGGCGGCCGACCGACACCGTCAACCAGCGGATGGAGCTGGACGAGGCCTACTCGCGAGGAGACCGGCCCTGGGCGCTGTGGGAACGGTCCCTGTGATCGGCCTGCGCCCAGCGAACCTGTCCGGCATCGCGGCGCTCGCCGCCCACTGCGACGACCTGGCGATCGGCGCGGGCGGCAGCCTGCTGACGCTCTGCGCCGCCCGCCCCGGCCTCCGGGTGGACGCCCTGGTGCTGTCCGGCGGCGGCAGCGAGCGCGAGGACGAGGAGCGGGCCGCGCTCGCGGCCTTCTGCCCCGGCGCCGACCTGCGGGTCACCGTGCTGAAGCTGCCTGACGGCCGCCTGCCCGCGCACTGGGAGGAGGCCAAGGCCGCAGTCGAGGAGCTGCGCGCGCGTACGGACCCCGGCCTGATCTTCGCGCCCTGGCGGGGCGACGCGCACCAGGATCACCGGGGCCTGGCCAAGCTCGTGCCCACCGCGTTCCGCGACCACCTGGCGCTCGGCTACGAGATCGTCAAGTGGGACGGCGACCTGGCCGCGCCCTCGGTCTACCAGCCGCTCGCGCCGGAGGTGGCCGAGCAGAAGGTCGATCTGCTGCAGCGGCACTACGCCTCCCAGAGACACCGGCCCTGGTACGACCGCGAGGCGTTCCTCGGCCTGGCCCGCATCCGGGGCATCGAGTGCCACGCGCGCTACGCCGAAGCGTTCCACGTGTCCAAACTGATCGTCGATCTGGAGAACTGATGCGGGTACTTCTCACCGGCCACCAGGGCTATCTGGGCAGCGTGCTGGCCCCCCTGCTGGTCGCGGCGGGGCACGAGGTGACAGGTCTGGACTCGGGTCTGTTCGCCGACTGCGTGCTCGGGCCCGAGCCGGACGCGATCGACACCCACGCCGTGGACCTGCGCGACGTGGAGCCGCGGCACGTCGCCGGATTCGACGCCGTGATCCATTTGGCCGCGCTGTCCAACGACCCGCTCGGCGCGCTCTCGCCCGACCTGACCTACGACATCAACCACCACGCCTCCACCCGGCTGGCCAGGCTGGCCAGGGAGATGGGCGTGCGCCGCTTCCTGTACGCCTCGACCTGCTCGGTCTACGGGGCATCCGGCGGTGACGACCTGCTGGACGAGGACGCGCCGCTGCGGCCGGTGACGCCGTACGCGGAGTCCAAGGTGCGGGTCGAGGACGACCTGATCGGGCTGGCCGACGAGGACTTCACCCCGGTGTTCCTGCGCAACGCGACCGCCTTCGGGTTCTCGCCGCGGCTGCGCGCGGACATCGTGCTGAACAACCTGGTCGGTCACGCGTTCCTGACCGGCGAGGTCCGGGTGCTGTCGGACGGCACGCCGTGGCGCCCGCTGGTCCACGCCAGGGACATCGCCGGCGCCTTCATCGCCGCCCTGGCCGCGCCGCGCGAAGCCGTGCACGGGCGGGCCTTCAACGTGGGCACCGAGGTCAACAACGTGACCGTGGCCGAGATCGCGGCGGAGGTCGTCGCCGCGGTGCCGGGATCGACGCTGCTCATCACCGGTGAGACGGGGGCCGACCCGCGCTCCTACCGCGTCGACTTCTCCAGGATCCGCGCCGCGCTGCCCGGCTACGAGGCGAGCTGGACGGTCAAGGAGGGGGCGGTGGAGCTGATCGACGCCTACCGGGCGTACGGGCTGACGCGAGAAAGCTTCGAACGCCGCTTCACCAGGCTCGCGCGGATCGCCGACCGGCGCGGCGCCGGCACGGTCGACGCCACGCTGCGCCCATGACGGCATCCGTGAACGGGCCCATGACGGGCGCCCAGATGCACGATCTCGTCCGGCGGCTCTATCCGCTGTGCAGGAGCATCACCGGCGACGGCCTGCGCCGCACCCTGGAGATCATCGGCGAGTCGATCTCGCTGGAGCTCACCGAGGTGCCGACCGGGACCGAGGTGCTCGACTGGACGATCCCCCGCGAGTGGAACATCCGCGACGCCTACCTCAAGGACGCGTCGGGCCGCCGGGTGGTCGACTTCCAGCGCTCCAACCTGCACGTGGTCGGCTACAGCGGGCCCGTCGAGGCCACCATGTCCCTGGCGGAGCTGCGCGGGCACCTGCACACCCTGCCGGACCAGCCGGACCTGGTCCCGTACCGGACCAGCTACTACGCGGACACCTGGGGCTTCTGCCTGAGTCAGCGCACGCTCGACGGGCTCGGCGACGGCCCGTACGAGGTCAGGATCGACTCCACCCTGGCCGACGGGCACCTGACCTACGGCGAGCACGTCGTGCGCGGCCGGAGCTCGGCGGAGGTGCTGATCTCCTGCCACGTCTGCCACCCGTCGCTGGCCAACGACAACCTGGCCGGCGTCGCGGTGGCCGTCGCGCTGGCCCAGCGCCTGACCGACCCCTGGTACACCTACCGGTTCATCTTCGCGCCCGGCACCATCGGCGCCATCGCCTGGCTCGCGCTCAACCGGGGCCGCGCCGACCGGATCAAGCACGGCCTCACCCTGGCCTGCGCGGGGGACGGCGGCACGATCCACTACAAGCGCAGCAGGCGCGGCGACGCCGAGATCGACCAGGTGTTCGCGCACGTGCTGAAGGACCGGCCGCACACGCTGCTCGACTTCTCGCCCTACGGATACGACGAGCGGCAGTACTGCTCGCCCGGCTTCAACCTGCCCGTCGGGTCCCTGACCAGGACGCCCTACGGGAGCTACCCGGAATATCACACCTCGGCCGACAACCCCGACTTCGTGCTGCCAGCGGCGATGGAGGACACCCTGGAGACGTTGTGGTCGGCCGTACGAGTCCTGGAGGGCAACAGGCGGTACCAGAACCTCAGCCCGTACGGCGAGCCCCAGCTGGGCAGACGTGGCCTGTACGGCTCCCTGGGCGGACGGAGTGACACAAAGCAGGCACAGATGGCGATGTTGTGGGTGCTGAACCTCTCTGACGGCACGCACAGTCTCCTGCAGATTGCGGAACGATCCAGCCTGCCGTTCGAGGCCCTGGCCGAGGCGGCGCATGTCCTACAGAGTGCGGGTCTCGTGAAGGAGTGGGTCGGATGACACCGGAGCTGAAGGTGGGCGACGTCGTGGAGGTCCTCAGCGCTGAGGAGATCCTCGCCACGCTCGACGAAAGAGGAGAGCTGGACAATCTCCCTTTCATGCCGGAAATGCTGCGTTACTGCGGGCAACGCCTCACCGTGCACAAGGTCGCGAACAAGCTCTGCGACACGATGACGAAGACCGGGATGCGGCGGATGAACGACGCCGTGCACCTGACGGCCGCCCGCTGCGACGGCTCGGCGCACGGCGGCTGCCAGACCGCCTGCCTGCTCTACTTCAAGACCGCCTGGGTCAAGCGGGCGTCCGGGCCGCCGACCCGGCAGGAGGTCGTCCCCGAGCGCCCGCTGCTGCCGCTCCTGGAGATCAACACCAGGAGGGCGCCGGGGCCCGAGGGGGAGGAGCTGTTCCGCTGCCAGGCGACCGAGCTGCTGCGCGCGGCCCCCGAGCGGCTGCCCTTCCGCGACCCGGGCCAGTACGTCACCGACATCAGGGTCGGCAACGCGGGAGTCGCCGCCACCCTGCGCACGATCTTCCTGGGGCTGTTCAACCGCTACCAGCGGCTGTCCAGGAGGTTCCCGCGGTGGCTGCGCATCAAGGGCGGCCTGGCCTGGGGCTTCGTGGGGCCGGGGCCGCACACCGGGGCGTCCCCGACGGGCACCACCGACCTGCAGCCGGGCGAGCTGGTCAGGATCAAGTCCAAGGACGAGATCATCGCCACGCTGAACACCAACAGGTTCAACCGCGGTCTCGGCTTCGAAGAGGACATGGCACGTTCGTGCGGCCGCACGGCCCGGGTGGTCGCCCGCGTCGAACGCTGCATCGACGAGAAGTCGGGCCGGATGCTGGAGATGAAGAACCCCTGCATCGCTCTCGACGGCATCATCTGCGATGGCGTATACAAGTCCAACTGCCCTCGCGCATTCATCCCGTTCTGGCGGGAGATCTGGCTGGAACGGATCAGCGAGCCAAGCTAGGAAGGGCGGGCATGGAAGATCAATCGAGCCCCGACATCAGCGATATCGGGCGCAAGGCGGGCCGAGGGGCCGTCTGGAGCTTCCTCGGCACGCTGGTGACCCGTGCGGGCTCGTTCATCCTGGGCCTGGTCCTGGCCAGGCTCCTCGCTCCGGGGGACTTCGGCACGTACGCGGTCGCACTCGCCGCGATGCAGTTCGTCATGGTGGTCAAGGACGTCGGCGTCCAGTCGGCGGTCGTGCAGTGGCGCGGGCGGCTGGAGGACATCGTGCCGACCGCGACCACGCTCACGATGATCTCCGCGGTCGCCCTGTACGCCGTCTTCTGGCTGGGCGCCCCGCTCTTCGCCACGCTCGCGGGCAGCGCGGACGCCGCGCCGGTGGTGCGGATCCTCACCGCGGTCATCCTCGTGGAGGCGATCACGGCGGTGCGCAGCGCGGCCCTGCTGCGCTGGTTCCGCACCGGCGCGAACGCCAAGGCCATCCTGGCGGGCTTCCTGGTCAACGCGCCCGTCGCCATCGTGCTCGCGGCGACGGGCCAAGGGGCCTTCAGCTTCGCGTGGGGGCAGCTCGCCGGGGCCGTGGTCACGGGCGGGTTCATGCTGCACTACGCGCGGCTGCCGTACCGGTTCGGGTTCGACCGGGCGATCGCCGCCAGGCTGCTGCGCTTCGGCATCCCGTCGGCGGCCGGGATCGCGCTGGAGATCTCCCTGCTCAACGTGGGCTACATCATCGTCGGCAACATCATGGGCAATGTCTGGCTGGGCTTCTACCTGATGGCCTTCAACGTGTCGAGCTGGGTGCCCGGCATCATCGGCAGCGCCATCCGGATGGTCTCCATCGCCGGCTTCTCCCGGCTGGCCGAGCGGGACGGGGAGTCGCTGTCGCTCGGCGTGCAGAAGAGCGTGCCGCTGCTCATCAGCATGGTGCTGCCGCTGGCCGTCTTCATGGGGGTGCTCGCGCACCCGCTGATCATCTTCATCTACGGCGAGGAATGGGAGCTGGCCGCGGGCGTGCTGCGGTTCCTGGCCGTCCTGATGGTGGTGCGGATGCTCACCTCCTTCGCCCTGGACATCCTGAACGGGCAGGGCGCCACCCGCTCGACCGTGTGGATGAACCTCGGGCACGCGGCGGCGATGGTCCCCGCGGTGATCGTCGGCACCAACCTCGACGGCATCCGCGGCGCCGCGATCGGGCAGGCAGCCGCCGCCGTGCTGGTCGCCCTGCCGCTGGCCATGCTCGCCGTGCACCGGGCCGGGGTACGCCTCGGACCGGTCCTGCCCGCGCTGGGCCGCCCCGCCATCGGCGCCCTGCTGTCGGCGGCCGTCGCGCTGGGGCTGTCCACGCTGACCCACAGCATCCCGTTCGTCCAGCTTGTCGTGGCGGGCGGCGGTGGGCTGCTGGCCTACGCGCTGGTCGTGGTGACTCGCGACCAGTTCATTTTCGTGAGTGATCGCCTGGGGCGGCTGCTTCCCGCCCGCGCGCGATAGTCGAGGAGCAGCGATGCTGGTGTCCATCGGAATCCCGGTACGCAACGGCGCGGACCGCCTGGAGACGGCCGTGCGCTCGGTGCTGGCGCAGGATCACGCCGACCTGGAGGTGGTGATCTCGGACAACGCCTCCACCGACGGGACGCAGGAGCTCTGCCGCGAGCTGGCCAGGCAGGACAGCCGGATCTCCTACCACCGGCAGCACCGCGACCTGCGGGTGATCGGGAACTTCGTCGAGGTGCTCAACCGGTCGCGGGGCGACTTCTTCCGGTGGATGGGCGACGACGACCTGCTCGAACCGAATTACGTCTCCCGCACCCTGGAGCCGTTCCTGGCCGACGAACGGCTCATCCTGGTCACTTCCGACATGACCTACACCACCGCGGACGGATCGGTCCACCAGCCGCGCTACCGCGGCACCGGGATGCTCTCCGACGACCCCGTGGACCGCCTCGACGAGCTGTGGGACGTGGTCACCACCGAGCACCACGGGCTCGACCCCCTCTACGGCCTGATGCGGCGCGAGCGGGTGGCCGCGGTGCCGCGACCGCTGATGATCCGCGAGGACGAGGTCTACGCCACCATGCTCGCGCTCACCGCGCCCTGGGGGCACGTGCCCGAGATGCTGGCGCACAGGAACCTGCGCGAGCGGCGGCTCACCGGGATCGCCGCGGCGCTCGGCGTGCCCGCGTGGACCGCGCGGTTCGCCACCACACTGCAGTTCAGGGCGATGTATCGGGCCCTGGACGGCACGGAGCTCTCCGCCGGGCAGCGCAGCAGGGCCCGGGGCGTGCTCCTGCGTACGTATTGGCGCAGGCAGCAGCAGATGCTGGCGCACCGCAGCCGCAAACTCGCCGGGTTGGCCGCCCGAGCCGTCTCTTCGAAAGGGTGATCTCCCGTTGCTGATTCGCATCGTACGGCTGCTCATGCAGCCTGGCCGGATCCTGCTGGCCGTCATGCGCCGCCTGCCGTTCGGCTCGTACGAGCTGCGCTGCGCGCTCGACCTGTACCCCAGGCCGCACTACGCCTACGGCGTGCAGCAGGCCGCCGAGCTGGCCAGGCGCCTCGGCGTCGGCCGCATCAGCGTGGTCGAGTTCGGGGTCGCGGGCGGGGCCGGCATCGTGGAGCTCAACCGCATGGCGGCGCTGGCGACGGCCGCGTCGGGCGTGCAGATCGACGTCTACGGCTTCGACACGGGCGCGGGGCTGCCCAAGCCCACCGACCACCGGGACCTGCCCTACATCTGGCGTGAAGGCGACTTCGTCATGGACGTCGAGGCCCTGCGGGCCAGGCTCGGCGCGGCCCACCTGATCCTGGGCGACATCGATGACACCGTGGAGGGCTTTCTCGACACCGAGCAGCCCGCGCCGATCGGGTTCGTCTCCATCGACGTGGACTTCTACTCCTCGACCGCGGCGGCGCTCAAGCTGTTCAGGGGCGATCACAAGTATTTCCTGCCCCGTGTGTTCTGCTACCTGGACGACACCGTCGGCGACGACGACCAGATCATCCACAACGACTACGTCGGCGAGCTCAGCGCGATCAGGGAGTTCAACGAGGAGCACGAGACGCTCAAGCTGGCGCCGATCAACGGGTTGCGGCACAAGCGCCCCGTTTCGGCCCCCTGGAACGATAACTTTCAGGCATTGCACCGCTTCGAACACCCAGAATACGGACAATACGTCGGGAAACCCGACACGGAGACACAGTTGCCCCTGTAACGAAATTACGACCCCACGCGAGAGGTGGTTAAAAGCACCAAGTGTGGGGAGAAAAATCCCGCTATGTCCGTTGTCTTGTCCAATAGCCGAGTCAGCGATGACGATCGGCGGCGGATGCTCTTCCAGGGAAACGTCTTTTTGTACTCCGCGACGCCTTCCTCGACCAAGCTCATCGAATTCGCTCGCGAGCTGATCGAGGAGGCGTTCGGGGACCGTGATCCCCAGACCGCGCAGTTCGACATGCCGGTGGAGGAGTTCGCCGCGCTGCTGGCCGAGCTCAAGCCGCGCTTCATCCACCATCCCACCTGCAAGAAGCTCCTCCCGCTGCTGATGGAGGAACTGGGCATGTCGCTCGGCGACACCTATTTCGACGTGCCGAGGCTGCGCACCTCGACCTCCGACCACTACCTCGACTCGGGCATCTCCTACGCCTACCACGCGCATCGCGACTGCTGGTACGCCGCGCCCTTCTGCCAGGTCAACTGGTGGATCCCGATCTACGAGGTGGTGCCGGAGAACGTCTTCGCGCTGCACCCGCAGTACTTCGACCGGCCCGTGCGCAACGGCAGCGGCCGCTACGACTACGCCGACTGGACGGCCGTCAGCCGGCCCACCGCGGCGCAGCACATCTACACCGACACCCGCGAGCAGCCCAAGCCGGAGGAGGAGCTCGACCTGGTGAGCGACCTGAGGCTGGTGCCCGAGCCCGGCGGGATCCTGCTGTTCTCGGGAGCCCAGCTGCACTCCACCGTCGCCAACACCTCGGGCAGGACTCGCTTCAGCATTGACTTCCGCACCGTGCACATCGACGACGTCCGGTCCCGTGCGGCGGCGCCCAACGTGGACGCCACCTGCAAGGGCACCACATTGCGTGACTTCTACCAGGCCGCCGGCCTGGAACGCATCCCGGAGGAGCTCGCCGCCGCCTACGAGGCGGAAGCGCTGGCCAAGATCACCTGAACCGGGCGCGTACGGCTTCGCGCAGGCCCTTCCAGCTTCTGTGCCGCTGGAAGGGCAGCTCGAACACCGAGGCGAACAGCCAGGCCGCCCCCACGCACACCGGCACCGCCAGGACCAGCGTGAGCAGGAACATCGGCACGCCGGGCGGCATCAGCGGCGCGAGGAACAGCCGGTTGACCATGACGACGAGCGGCGCGTGGATCAGGTAGAGGCTGTAGGAGAACGAGCCGAGCCGCCGCAGCGGGCGGGTGTCGAGCAGCCGCACCAGCCACCCCGGCCGGCCGGTCGCCACCGCCGTCAGCAGCAGCCCCGCCGCCGGGCCGATCGCCAGGTCCACCCAGAAGAAGTTCGCGACCACCCACACCGGGCCGGCCAGCACGATGAGCAGCAGCACGGGGACGGCCGCGGCCGCGGCGAACCAGTGCCAGGGCAGGCCGGCCTGCCGCTCGTCGGCCCGTACGATGCCGGCGCAGACCGCGCCCACGGCGAACAGCACGGCGAACTGCGGGGTCAGCCGCATCAGCACGTCCACCACCGGCACGACGGGCGCCAGCGCCCCCACCGCGACGACCAGCGCGCTCACCGCGCCGAGCAGCACCGCCGCGCCCTTCCTGCGCAGGATCAGCAGCATCAGGGGGAAGACGAAGTAGAGCTGCGCCTCCACGGCGATCGACCACAGTGCCCCGTTGGGGCTCGGGGAGCCGAAGACGTCCTGCAGCAGCAGCCCGAAGAACAGGACCGAGCGCCCGGTGGGCACCTCCTGCCCCGGCTGGGGGATGACCGTCCAGGCGACCACCAGGCTGAACGCCAGCGCCGCCCAGTACGGCGGCAGGATGCGCCAGGCCCGGCGGACCGCGAACGTGCGCGCGCTGCCCAGCCGCCAGCCGTTGCGCGCGGGCGAGACCGCCAGCGAGAAACCCGACAGGACGATGAACACCACCACGGCGAAATGGCCGTAGAGCAGCCAGCCGGTCCACGCCGGCGCGCCGTTGACCGGAAATCCGGGAAAGGACAGCAGCCAGCAATGATGCAGGACGACGAACAGCGCGGCCAGCCCACGTAAACCGTCGAGCCCGGCAAGTCTTCCCCGCGTTGACACCTGGTCCGCTGTCAGCCCCACCCGAAGACCCCCGCCCTAGTCGTAGGGTCTATCGCGCCGACACCTCGCGATGTAACGGGATTTAGGAAAGATGTAACGATCGATCGGGAACGACCGATGATCCCTTATAGGACAAGCGCGCTCGGATGACCCAGACATGCGGGCTTAGGCGGGGGAACGTTACAAAATGGAGTTCTGGACGACGATCCTTGGTCTACTCCGACGAGTTCTCATAGGCCCGCCACTGATTCTCCTGTCGCTGTTGATCGGCGTGGGGGTGTACTTCGCGGTCCCCACCCACTACACGGCGGACGTCTCGATCGTCCTGGCCAGCCCGGTCAACGGCGGGACCATCAACTCCGACAAGTCGAAGCAGGGGCTCACCAACCCGTTCCTCTCCTTCAACGACGCCCTGAAGACCGGGGCCAGCATCGTCATCCTGTCGATGAACACGCAGGACGTCTGGACGCAGCTCGGCGCGCCCAAGGACGGGCCGACGGAGATCACGATCGACGACGGGCGTACCAACCCGAACGTGCTGGACATCAGCGGGCCGTACATCTACATCAGCGTCGACAGCGACTCCCCGGCCAAGGCGACGTCCGTGCTCACGGCGGCGCGCAAGCGCGTGGCGAGCGAGCTGTTCAAGTGGCAGCGGGCGCTCGGCGCGCCGGCGAACACGTTCATCACCTCGACCGACATCGTGCCGCCCGCCAAGCCGGAGGCCGACTTCAGCTCCAACTGGCAGAACGCCATCGGCGCGGCCGTGCTCTGCCTGATCGCCGGCCTGGCCGTCGCGTACGGCGTGACGCGCAGGGGCGCCCACCCGCGTCCGGCCGGCCGGGAGAGGGAGCGGCCGTGGCCGGTGACCGCGATCGCGCCCGCCGCGCCTGTCGTCGCCGCTGCGCCCGCCGTGCCCGCCGTGCCTTTCGTCCCCATCGCCGCGCCGGTGCAGGCCGCGGAGGAGCCGATGACGGCCGACGAGCCCGGCGAGCCGGTACGGGAGCCGGAGCTCGACGAGGACAGCTCCGTCACCATGGAGTTCCCCATCTACCGTCCCGAAGCCCTTTCATCCGTGCCCGTGCCCTGGGCACAGGCGCGCCAGGACGACGGCGGGAAGTGAGACCCGCATGGACTTCTGGGCAACGGTGTCAGTGCTGTTCCGGCGCTGGTACGTGACGCTCCCGGCCTTCGTGCTCACCGCCGCGGGAGCGCTCGGCGTCTTCTCCATGGCGCCCAAGACGTTCGTCTCCACCTCGGCGATGGTCCTGACCCTTCCGGTCAGCGGCGCGAGCGTGCCGAGCGACCCGGACTTCCCCAACCCGCGCTCCAACCCCCTGGTCTCCTTCGACCAGGGGCTGAGCATGACCACGTCGATCCTCATCCAGGCGCTGACCACCCCGGAGCTGGCGGCCAAGGTCGGCGCGCCGATCGGCGGCGACACCACGCTCAAGGTCACCAGCGGCGGCACCAACCCCGAGCTGATGCCCTCGACCCCCTTCATCATCATCACCGTCGAGGCGCCGAGCGCGGAGCTGGCCCACGGGATCGTCACGAAGGTCACCGACCTGGCCAAACAGGAGCTGCGGCTCAGGCAGGCCCAGGTGAACGCGCCGCCGACCACGTACGTGACGGCCACCGTCGTGGTGCCGCCGACCACGCCCGACGAGAAGAAGGGCAGCCGGATGCGCACCGCGGTGGTCATGGCGGCGCTGGGCTTCTTCACGAGCCTGCTGGCCGCCTTCGCCGCCGAGAGCTTCGTCCGGCACCGCCGCGCCCGCCGTACGCCGGGTGAGCCGAGCCCGCCCGGCCTCGGCGCGAGCAACGGGGCGCCGTTGCTGACTGGACGACAAGGGTGAACGCGACCGGTACGCGCGGGCTGGACACGACCGCCGGCCGGCCGCGCCGGGCCGACGGCGCCACCCTGGTCTGCCTGTTCGTGCTGAGCCTGCTGATCCTCCCGGCCCGCCTGGCGGTCGCCGGGCTCCCGCTGTCGCTCACCCCCGCCGAGATCCTGGCGCTGGCGCTCGGCCTGGTGTGGCTGTGCGCCCAGATGATCAGCACGTCGGGCGTGGCCAAGGGGAGCAACCCGGTCCGTACGTCGGTCTTCGTGTACGGCATGGTGCTCCTGGCCGTCTACGGCTACACGACGCACGTCTACCTGCCCTCCGACGAGCTCAACCTGACCGATCACTCGCTCGTGCTCTATCTGGGCTACATCGGCCTGCTGCTGGTGATGTGCGACGGGATCAGCGACCGCGACCGGCTGGACTTCGTGCTCAAGGCGGTCGTGATCGGCGGCGCGTTCGCGGCGATCGTGGCCCTGCTGCAGTTCAGGCTCGACTTCGACCTGACCGCGTACATGAAGATCCCCGGGCTGCGGCACTCCTCCGTCGAGGAGGTGCCGACCGTGATCTCCCGCTCCGACCTGCGCAGGGTCGCAGGCACGCTCGGGCACCCGATCGAGTTCGGCGCGCTGTCGGCGATGCTGCTGCCGATCGCCGCCCACCTCGGGTTCCAGGCCCGCTCGCGCGGTCAGGCGGCGGGCCGGTGGTGGATCTGCGCCGTCGTCATCGCGGCCGGCCTGATGTTCTCGGTGTCCAGGACCGCCGTGCTCGGCCTGGCGGGAGCAGGGCTGATCCTGCTGATCGGCTGGTCCAACCGGCGCAGGATCGTCACCATCGGCGCGTTCGTGATCTTCCTCGGCTTCATGAAGGTGCTGGCGCCCGGCCTGATCGGCACGTTCTACAACCTGTTCGCCGGGGCGAGCGACGACAGCAGCATCAGGTTCCGCACGCACGACTGGCCCTTCGCGATGCGGGAGTTCGACCGGAGCCCGATCTTCGGGCACGGGCTCGGCACCTGGTATCCGTTCAAGCACCAGGTGTTCGACAACCAGTACCTGCTGTCGCTGGTCGAGACCGGGCTGCTGGGCACGCTGACGTTCGTCGGGGTGCTCGTCTGCGCGATCGTCGTCGCGCTCAGGGTCCGCCGGTCGAGCACCGACCCGAACGTCCGCAACCTGGCGCTGACCATCGCGGCCTGCCTGGTGATCCCGCTGCTCGGCGCGGCCACCTTCGACATGCTCTCCTTCCCCGGCATCACCAGCGTGATGTTCCTGCTCGTCGGCGCGGCCGGGGCGCTGCTGCGGTTCGAGCGGCGGGATCAGGCGGCCAGGCGGCTCCTGAGCTCCTTCCAGGAGCCCGCCGACAGGTCGCGCCCGCTGATCGCGCTGACCGGCAACGGCCAGGGCAGCGCGAGGTCCGGGTCGTCGTAACGCACGGCCAGGTCCTCGGCCGGGTCGTGCTCCCTGTCGATGCGGTAGCAGACGTCGGCGTGCTCGGTCAGTGCCTGGTAGCCGTGCAGGATCCCGGGCGGCACGTACAGGTGCGCGAACGACACGTCGTCGAGCCGGACGGAGACGTGGGAGCCGAAGGTCGGCGAGCCGGGCCGCGCGTCGACCAGGAAGTCCAGCACGGCGCCGTGCGCCGCGCGCACCAGCTTGGCCTCGCCGCGCCCGGCGCGCCCGTGCATGCCCCGGACCGTGCCAAGGCGCGAGCGTGACTGGCTGTCCTGCACGAACGCCGCGTGGTCCAGCCCGTGCTCGGCGGCGATCGCGGCGTCGAAGGTCCTGGTGAAGAACCCCCGGTCGTCGTGGTACGGCGTCGGCAGGAACAGCAGCACGCCCTCGATCTCCAGCCGGTCGACCCTCATGTCCGTTCCTCTCATCCAGGTAGCGCCCGCAGCCGCCGTGAGGGCCGAAGCAGGGCCACGAGCGACGCTCTGGCCGTACGGCGGCCCGCTGCCGCCCGTATCGCCTCGCCGAGCAGCACGGCCAGGTAGAAGGCCGCGCTCGCCAGCCGTCCCCGGCGGCGGCGGAACAGCCGCACCCGGTTGACGGTGAGCAGCGCGGCCAGCATGGGGTTGACCTTCGCCTCGCCGCCGATGTGCTCGACGACCGCGGTGGATTCGTACCAGAGTGTCCAGCCGAGGTCGCCGGCGCGCAGCGCGTACTCGGTCTCCTCGCTGTAGAGCAGGAAGGACTCGTCCCACGGCCCGATGTCGGAGATCGCCGCCGTGGAGATGAGCATGGCCGCGCCGGTGGCCCATACGGCGGGCCCGGGGCGCTCGTACCGGCCGGGGTCCGTGATCATCTCGCCCAGCGCGCCGACCCGGTCGGCCAGCCGCCCGCCGATCAGCGCCTCGGCCAGCGCACCCCGCACGGTGGGCGCGCGGCGCAGCGAGTGGTGCAGCACGCCCTCGGTGCTCACCAGCATGGGGACGGCGATGCCGGTACGCGCCCGGCCGAGCGCAGCGGCCAGGGCGGCGAGCGAGCCGGGGCGAAGCCGGCAGTCGGGGTTCATCACGAAGACCGCGTCGATCTCGCCGAGGTCGAGCGCCGCGATCCCGGCGTTGACCGCCGCCGCGTAACCGGCGTTCCTGCCGACCTGCACGGCCCTGATCGGCAGTCCGGCGGCCTGGTCGGTGGCCTGCTCGGTGGCCTGGTCGGCGGCCTGCTCGGCGATGGCCAGCGAGCCGTCCTTCGAGGCGTTGTCCGCCACGACGACGGCGGCGAGGTCCACGCCCTGCGCGCCGCCCGGCAACGAGGCCAGGCAGCCACCGAGGATCCGCGCGCTGTTGTAGGTCACGATCACGACCGCGATGCGGGAAGCGCCAGGCGTCACATGTTCGCCATCGCGGGTCCGCTCTGGAGCGTTACAGCGTAACGAACGGCACGTATGGGTCGATAGGAGATCAGGGGCCGGGACGTCGCTGAGACGGAGACATACTTCATGCAGGATCTGCAGGCTTTCACCTTTCGCCGGGACGAGCTCTTCCCGCTGGCGGACAAATACTCCGAGCAGTTCCGTACGGCTTCGCCGTTCCGCCACGTGGTCATCGACGACTTCCTGCCGCCGCAGGTGCTGGAGCCCATCCTGGAGGAGTTCCCGGAGCCGCGGGACGCCACCTGGCAGCGCTTCGACTCCGCGCGCGAGGTGAAGCTGGCGCTGGCCGACCCCGAGCGGATGGGGCCGGCGACCAGGCACCTGCTGGCCGAGTTCAACAGCGGCGTGTTCATCGAGTTCCTGGAGCGGATGACCGGCATCACCCAGCTCGTCTCCGACCCGCACTTCGAGGGCGGCGGCCTGCACCAGATCAAGCCGGGCGGCTTCCTCAAGGTGCACGCCGACTTCAACAAGAGCCGCAAGCTGAACCTCGACCGCCGGCTCAACGGCCTGCTCTACCTGAACAAGGACTGGGAAGAGAGCTACGGCGGGCACCTGCAGCTCTGGAACAAGGACATGACCGAGTGCGAGGGCAAGATCCTCCCGCTCTTCAACCGGTTCGTGCTGTTCGCCACGACCGATGACGCCAACCACGGCCACCCCGATCCGCTCACCTGTCCCGAGGACCGGGCGCGGCGCTCGATGGCGCTCTACTACTACTCCAACGGCAGGCCGGAGGACGAGGTCACCGCCGACCACACCACGCTGTTCAAGCAGCGGCCCGGCGAGGAGTGGAAGAGCAACCTCCGCCAGGTCGCCAAGCGCTGGACTCCGCCCGCGCTGGCCGACCTCTTGGGCGGCCGGGGCTCCAAGGCCGAGTGAAGCGGCTGTCGCGAGGGCCGGGCCGTGGCCTGAGCCCGGTGCTGGTGCTGGCACTGGCGTTGAGCGGGTGCACGAGCGCGGCCGGGCAGGAGCAGGCCGTCACCGAGCCGCCGGCCACCTCCGCCGCGCCGCCGTCGAGATCGCCCGAGCCGGTCTGGCCGGGACCGGACAACACCGGCGTTCCGCCCGGCACGAAGCTGCGCCCGTCGGGGTCCATGGTGGTGACCAAGAGCGGCACGGTCATCGACGGGCTGGAGGTCACCGGGGCCATCACGGTCGAGGCCGACGACGTGACCATCCGCAACACGCGGGTGCGCGGGACCAAGGGCTGGTGGGGGGTCCTCCAGCGCGAGGGCTTCACCGGGCTGAAGGTCGAGGACAGCGAGATCTTCGGCAACGGCAGGGAACGCACCCAGTTCGGCATCCTGAACCAGGGCAAACTGATCACCGTGTCCCGGGTGGACATCCACACGATCTCCAACGGCATCCTGACCCAGCAGGGGCTGGTCGAGGACTCCTACGTCCACGACCCGAAGTACTACGCCGAGGACCACACCGACATGATCATGTCCACCGGGCCGCCGGCCGAGGGGACGGAGCTGGTCATCCGGCACAACACGGTGGTCAACACGCTGAAGCAGACGGGCGCGATCGCGCTGTTCCAGGACTTCGGCGTGGTCAAGAACGTGACGGTCGAGCGCAACCTGCTGGCCGGCGGCGGCTGGGCGCTGTACGCGGGCGCCGGGGTGAAGGGCAAGTCGTCGAATATCAAGGTGATCGACAATGTCTTCAGCCGCCGGGTTTGGCCGAAGGGCGGCCATGCCGGGCCGGTCTCGTATTGGGATCATGATGGGAAGGGGAATCTCTGGCGGGGCAATACCTGGGAGGACGGCGGCACGGTAAGCCCGGGCTGACGATCATTTGTCGCCTTTTCCGCGATAAATGAGCAAGCTGGGTTTCCTGTGGTTTTTGGGGATATCGAGTCTTTTTTGTGAGAAAAAGCCCGCAGGCGGCCTTGGCGTGACTACTCTCCCTCAAGGGGGCTCGGCGTCGTCACGTACGGAAGGAGTCGCCTGTGTCGCGGCATCGTAGGCGTAATAGCCGGACCGGTTGGTTATCGCTCGCCAGCGTGACGACGGCGGCTGTGCTGGCGGGCGGATACTTCGTCGTCACGAGCGGAGATGACGGGCGGGAGTCGCCGGCCGTGCTGACCGAGGCCGCCGCCTCCTCCACCACCTCCCCGCAGGCGGCCGCGGGCCGGGGGTCCAGGGCCCGGCCGACGCGGGAGTCCAACCCGTGGTGGTGGTTCTGGGACCGCCGGCCGACCAAGCGGCCGACCCCGAAGGCGACGCGGCGCCCGACCCACAAGCCGACGAAGAAGCCGACACCGACTCCCAGCGACGACACAGTAACGCCGACGCCGACGCCGACCGTGACCTCGACCCGGCCCGTGACCCCGACGCCGACCGTGACCTCGACCCGGACTGCGACGCCGACGCCGACCGTGACCTCGACTCCGACGGTGACATCGACCCGGACCGCGACTCCGACGCCCACGGTGACGCCGACTCGGACCGCCACCCCGACGCCCACGCCGACCGTGACGCCCACGAGGACGCTGACGCCCACGCCGACTGTGACATCGACTCGGACCGTGACGCCTACGCCTACGCCGACGGTCACACCGACGAAAACGCCCACTGTCACTCCGACCGTGACCCCCACGAAGACATCCACGTCCACCCCGACGCCGTCGCCGACCAGGACCGTCACCGTGCCGCCGCCCTCGGGCGACTGGCCGGGGCCGGGCAACACCGGCGTCCCCGACGGCACCCCGATGACGAAGAAGACCGGCTCGATCGTCATCAAGGAGGACGGCGCGGTCATCGACGGCTGGGACCTCACGGGTGACATCACGGTCGAGGCCGACAACGTGACCATCCGCAACACCCGGGTGCGCGGCCAGTCCGACTACTGGGGCATCCTCCAGCGCAAGGGCTTCTCCGGACTCAAGGTCGAGGACAGCGAGATCTTCGGCAACGGCAAGCAGCGCACCCAGTTCGGCATCCTGAACCAGGGCAAGCTGATCACCGTGTCCCGGGTGGACATCCACACGATCTCCAACGGCATCCTCACCGAGCAGGGCCTGATCGAGGACTCCTACGTCCACGACCCGAAGTACTACGCCGGCGACCACACCGACATGATCATGTCCACCGACACGGCGGCAGCCGGCACCCAGCTCGTCATCAGGCACAACACCGTGATCAACACGCTCGACCAGACGGGCGCGATCGCGCTGTTCCAGGACTTCGGCGTGACCCGCAACGTCCTCGTCGAGGGCAACCTGCTGGCCGGCGGCGGCTGGACGCTCTACGCGGGCGCGGGCACGAAGGGCCTGTCCTCCAACATCAAGGTGATCGACAACGTCTTCAGCCGCCGCGTGTGGCCCAAGGGCGGACATGCCGGGCCGGTGTCGTACTGGGACGCCGACGGGCCGGGCAACGTCTGGAAGGGCAACACCTGGGAGGGCGGCATGAGCGCGGTCAACGCCGACTGAGCCCGCCGCTCGACCTCCACGCGCGTACGGCGGTGACGCCGCCCGGCCGCTACGCGCGTACGGCGATGACCGACTTGACCAGGCCCGCCAGCCGCTCGAAGCGGATCCGCGACTTGGGGAAGTAGTGCCGCATCTCGGTCACGCTGAGCAGCTCGACCTCCATGGCGATCATCCGGGCCGCGTCGCGGTCGGAGGTCGGCGTGTGGACGAGCGGCCAGCGGCGCAGGATCGCCGTACGGGCGGCGAGCGGCAGGAACTGGAACGCCGGGAACAGGAAGTGCGGCTCGACCGGGAAATAGCGGTAGGGCGTCTGCACCCAGTGCCGGTCGGCCAGCTCGTGCACGGTGTCGGCGAACTGGGCGCGGCGCAGGTGACCGCCCACGTGCTCGATGACCGCGTTCGAGAACACCAGGTCGTAGCGCGTGCCGCGGATCGAGGCCGGCAGGTCGCAGGCGTCGGCGACGTCGGCGCGCAGCCAGGACGGAAGGTCGGCCGGCGGCTGTTCGAGGTTGACGATGTGCACGTGCGCGGGCCGGACCGGGGCGCGCATCCAGGCTCCCGCCGTGCCGCCGAGGTCGATGACGCTCATCTGGTCGAGGTCGGGGAACTGCCCGGCGAACCACTGCCATCTCCGCGCCCGCGCCTTGGCCCCCAGCGAATCGGGTGCGTCCACGAAACGACTGCGCAGGGCATTCAGGCGGCTCATAAACGGGCTCCTTCGGCCAGATAAGTAGCCCTATCGTCTCAGAATTCCGCCTGAACGGCTAAGTCTGCGACTAGTCGTGACTTTCTTGCGACGCATACCAATTGACAGTTCGGCGCAACCCGTCGTCCAAAGTCGTGGCAGGTCGCCAGCCCAGCGCGGCGGCGGCCGGCTCGATGTCGCCGACCTGCGGAATATCGTGGGAACGGTCCGGTACGGTGCCGAATTCGGGCGGTTCGGTCGTGCCGATGATCTGATGGATTTTCTCGACGACGTCACGGGCCGAGGTCGACACGCCGGTGCCGATATCGACGGCATGTCCAATTGCTTTGTCCGACTCGCCGGCGGAGACGAACGCGTCGACGACGTCGTCCACGTAGATCCAGTCGGCCAGCTTGGCGCCCTTGGTCAGCCGGGGCCGCTGCCCGCGGAGCAGGCAGAGCGTCACGTAGGGGACGAGCTTGCTGGTGTCCGGCTGGTCGGGCCCGTAGACCATGGAGGGCCGCAGCACGGTGACGGGCAGGCCCCAGAGCCGGTGGTAGAGGTCGGCGTAGCCGGTGGCGGCCCACTTGGCCATCGCGTACGCCGACGACGGCGGCGCCTGGCCGTTGCCGGGCCGCGGCTCCTCGATCGAGCCGGTGAGCACGGTCTTGACGGCGAACTCCTTGGCGGCGGCCAGGACGTTGACCGTGCCGATGAGGTTGCTCTCCAGCGTGGGACGCACGACTTCGTCACCGCGCGAGCCGGTCACCTCGCTGGCGAGGTGGAAGAGCAGGCTCGGGCGTACGGACCGGAAGAGCCTCGTGGTGGCCTCGGCGTCGCTCAGGTCGGCCACGTGCCAGGTCTCGCCGGCGCGGGCCCGCTGCGGGCGGCGGCTGACGGCGTGCACCTGGGTCCCCAGCGTGGGCAGACGCCTGATCAGATGGGAGCCGATGAACCCGGCCGCACCTGTCACCAACGCCACGGTATCCGGCCATAACGACATCGTGGGTTGACCTCCGAGGTAGAAGATGGAGCCGTCCAGGGGAACGGCTCCATCTAATCACTCGCTAGCCGATGCGCCAGGTGTCGCCGCCGAGCAGCAGCTCGCTCAGGTCGGCGGAGCCCTTCTGCGCGACCGCTTCCTCCAGCTGCTCGGCCATCAGCACGTCGTAGGCCGGCCGGCTCACCTGACGGAAGATGCCGATCGGCACGTGCTCGAAGGCCGGCTCGTCCAGCCTGCTGAGCGCGAACGCCACCGACGGGTCGGGGTTGTGCGCGTCGTGCACGAGGATCTGGTCCGCGCTCACCGTGTCGCGAGCCACGACCTCGATGCTGCCGTTGGCGGCCCGCACGGCCGCCTTCGTGCTGCTGACGATCGGCTGGCCGTGCTCCAGGCGCAGCGTGATGTCGTCGCGGATCTCGGGGTCCTTGAGCTGCTCGAAGGCGTTGTCGTTGAAGATGTTGCAGTTCTGGTAGATCTCCACCAGCGAGGTGCCCTGGTGGGCGGTGGCCTCGCGCAGCACCGACTGCAGGTGCTTGCGGTCGGAGTCGATGGTCCTGGCCACGAACGACGCCTCGGCGCCGATGGCCAGCGAGATCGGGTTGAACGGCTTGTCCAGCGAGCCCATCGGGGTCGATTTGGTGATCTTGCCGACCTCGGAGGTCGGCGAGTACTGGCCCTTGGTCAGGCCGTAGATCCTGTTGTTGAACAGCAGGATGTTCAGGTTGACGTTGCGGCGCAGCGCGTGGATCAGGTGGTTGCCGCCGATGGACAGCGCGTCGCCGTCACCGGTGATCACCCACACCGACAGGTCGGGGCGGGAGGCGGCCAGCCCCGTCGCGATCGCGGGCGCGCGACCGTGGATGGAGTGGAAGCCGTAGGTGTTGAGGTAGTAGGGGAAGCGCGAGGAGCACCCGATGCCCGACACGAACACGATGTTCTCGCGCTTGAGCCCCAGCTCGGGCAGGAAGCTCTGCACCGCCGCGAGGATCGCGTAGTCACCGCAACCCGGGCACCAGCGCACCTCCTGGTCGGACTTGAAGTCCTTGAGGCCCTGCTTCACGTCCGTCTTGGGAACGAGCGACAGGCCTTTCCCGTTCACCAGCTCAGTCATTGTCGATCACGTCCTGGATGACTCCGGCCAGCTCCTCGGCCTTGAACGGGAGCCCGCGCACGCGGTTGTAGCTGATCACGTCGACGAGGTAGCGGGCCCGCAGCAGCAGGGCGAGCTGGCCCAGGTTGATCTCGGGCAGCAGCACCTTGTCGTAGCGCTTGAGCACCTCGCCGGTGTTGGCGGGCAGCGGGTTGAGGTGGCGCAGATGGGTCTGCGCGACCTTGCCGCCTTCCCTCCTGATGCGCCGCACGGCCGCGGCGATCGGCCCGTACGTCGAGCCCCAGCCGACGACCAGCACGCGGGCGTCGCCGTCGGGGTCGTCGACCTCCAGGTCGGGGACGTCGATGCCGGCGATCTTGGCGGCCCGGGTGCGCACCATGAAGTCATGGTTGTTCGGGTCGTAGGAGATGTTGCCGGTGCCGTCGGCCTTCTCGATGCCGCCGATGCGGTGCTCGAGCCCGGCCGTGCCCGGGATGGCCCACGGGCGGGCCAGCGTCTCGGTGTCACGCTTGTAGGGCAGGAACTCACCGTCGGCGCCGTTGGCCGTCGTCGTGAACTCCTCCGAGATGTCCGGCAAGTCGGAAACCTCGGGCAGGCGCCACGGCTCCGAGCCGTTGGCCAGGTAGCCGTCCGAGAGCAGCATGACCGGCGTACGGTATTTGACCGCGATCCTGGCCGCCTCGACGGCGGCGTTGAAACAGTCGGACGGCGTGGCGGCGGCCACGATGGGCACCGGCGACTCGCCGTTGCGGCCGAACATGGCCATGAGCAGGTCGGTCTGCTCGGTCTTGGTCGGCATGCCGGTGCTCGGCCCGGCCCGCTGCACGTCCACGATGATCAAGGGCAACTCGGTGGTGACCGCGAGGCCGACCGTCTCGGCCTTCAGCGCCACGCCGGGGCCCGAGGTGGTGGTCACGCCCAGCGCTCCGCCGAACGCGGCCCCCAGCGCCGCGCCGACGCCCGCGATCTCGTCCTCCGCCTGGAAGGTGCGGATGCCGAACCGCTTGTGCTTCGACAGCTCGTGCAGGATGTCGCTGGCCGGGGTGATCGGGTAGGACCCCAGGAACAGCGGCAGCTTCGACTGCACGCTGGCGGCGATCAGGCCGTAGGCGAGCGCCTGGTTCCCGGAGATGTTGCGATAGACGCCGGGAGCCAGCCGCGCGGGCTTGACCTCGTAGGAGACGGAGAACGACTCAGTGGTCTCGCCGTAGTTCCAGCCCGCCTGGAAGGCCGCGATGTTGGCCTTGGCGATGTCGGGCTTCTTGGCGAACTTCTGCTCGAGGAATCTGATGGTGTGCTCGGTCGGCCGGTGGTAGAGCCACGACAGCAGGCCGAGGGCGAACATGTTCTTCGAGCGCTCGGCGTCCTTCTTGGACAGGTCGAAGCCTTCGAGGGCCTTGACCGTGAGAGACGTGAGCGGCACCGCGTGCACGCGCCACTCGCTCAGGGACTCGTCCTCCAGCGGGTTGGCCGCGTAGCCGACCTTCTGCAGGTTGCGCTTGGTGAACTCGTCGGTGTTCGCGATGATGTCCGCGCCTCTGGGCAGGTCGCCCAGGTTGGCCTTGAGCGCGGCCGGGTTCATCGCGACAAGCACGTTGGGCGCGTCGCCGGGCGTCAGAATGTCATGGTCGGCGAAGTGAAGCTGGAAGCTCGACACGCCGGGCAGGGTGCCTGCGGGAGCGCGGATCTCGGCTGGGAAGTTGGGGAGCGTCGACAGGTCGTTGCCGAACTCCGCCGTGCCCGCGGTGAAGCGGTCGCCGGTGAGCTGCATGCCGTCGCCGGAGTCTCCGGCGAATCTGATGATCACGCGGTCGAGTTGCTGGACCTGCTTTGTCACAGCTCAGTCCTCCTCGACGCGCCAATGCGCGGTTGCCTAGGCGCGTTCTCTGTTTCCATGCTAGATCCTCGGAAGGTCACGCGTTTACGGGCCGCAATATGCGGGTAAACAACGCGGTCGGAGTCAGGGTGAGGTGGAGGAACGACGACACAGCCCGGACGCGAGCCTGCAGAGGTCTACATGCAGGCGGGCGAACAGGACGGTTCGGGTCACGAGCGCCAACTATACGTCCCCCCAATGCGTGCGCTACGTCAGGGGCTGCTTACCCCACGGCTCGTTTCCTGATCTGTACAAGCGTCCGGCTTGCATCCCTGCTGAGCCGTACAACTCAGGAACGGTGACGAAGCTGTAACCCTTCCCTCGCAACCTTTTGAGGATGTCCGGAACCGCGTCAACGGTCTCCCGATGGATGTCGTGCATGAGAATGATCGCACCTGGATGCGCCCCGCGTACCGCTCGGTCCGCGATGTCCGCCGCCTTGCCGCCGTCCTGGTCTCCAGTGTCCACGTCCCAGTTGACCAAGGACAACCCCAGTTCACCCGCGACATCGCGCAGGTCCTGGCTCACGGCGCCGTACGGCGGGCGGACCAGTTTGGGCGTCTGCCCGATGGCGGAGGTGATCACGTCCTCGGTGCGCCCGAGCGAGTCGGAGATCTTGCTGGTCGCCTGCTCCGACAGGCTCCGGTGCGTCCAGCTGTGGTTGCCGACCAGGTGACCCTCCGCGCTCATCCGGCGCAGCAGGGCGGGTTGCGCGGCGGCGCTGGTCCCGACGGTGAAGAAGGTGGCACGGGCACCGCCTCGGCGCAGGGCGTCGAGCAGCTCGCCGGTGTAGGGCCCGGGGCCGTCGTCGAACGTCAGCGCCACGCACCTGGCCGTCGCGCAGTCCACCGTCCCGGCCCGGTTGCTGACGGCGTCGGGGCCGGTCGTGGGTGCCGTCGCGGTCTTCGGCGTGGCGGGGAGCGCGCGCCTGGCCTCCTCCTGGGCGCTCTCCTGCGCCCGCTGCCCCAGCCTGGACAGGAGCGGCGCCGCCTGGCTCGCGGGCACGGCCACGGCGACCCGGCCCAGCGAGCAGGGTCCGAGCTGGCAGTCGTCGAACTCGACCACCAGGTCTCCGCTCCGGTTGAAGGCCATCGAGTCGAACTGGGTGCCGTCGGAGGTCACGCCCTCGCGCTGCGCTTCGCGCTCCTTGAGCTGGTCCTTGACCAGCGTGGCGAGCCGGCGGACCGCGTCCTGCCCGGACAGCAGCCCGGTGGAGTCGACGACTTTGCCCTTGCGCGGGTCGAACCAGTAGGTCCGGGTTGAGTTGCCCCAGTTCGCGCCGAATGACTCGCCGGTGCGCAGCCGTACGCCGATCGCCTGGGAGGAGACGGCGGCGAGCTGCCAGTCCACGTTCAGCTCGGGGCGGGCGCCGGGCGCGCCCACGCCCGTCCGCTTGCGGAACTCCTTGAACTGCTGCTGGGCCTGCGCGCTCAGCGCCCGGTTGAGCGCCGGGGCGCCGGGGAGCTCGGGGTAGTTGATGTGCACATGCCGGCCGGGTGTGGAGTCGCCTTCGGTCAGTGTCCTGGTGGACAGCCCGGCGACGGTCGCCGGGTCGACAAAGTCGATCAGCGTCGGCTCTGCCGGGACCACGACGTCCCTCGCGGGGGAGGCGGCGGCCAGGCCGCATCCTCCGGCCGAGAGGGCCAGCAGAGCGATTCCGGAGAAGAATCGCGTTTTGTGCATGGATGCCAGGGTATGGGGGCGATCTTCCCATTTACCCGGATTTGGGATGATAGGTGCAGAGGCTTTGACTCCGGTGGGTATGCCCCTCACGTCCAGGACAGGACGCGTTTACGCCAGGCGTACACAATGCCCAGAGCGATGAAGCCCAGGAAGACGAACATCTCGACCAGCGTCGTCAGGCCGTAGCCCGGCGCGTCGAAGACCGTGGCCCAGGGGAACAGGAAGACGGCGTCCACCGCGAACACCACGTACAGGTAGGTGAAGACGTAGTAGCGGACCTGTGACTGCGCCCAGCCCTCGCCGACCGGGTCGACCCCGCACTCGTACGTGGTCAGCTTCTCGGCGGTGGGCCGGTTCGGGCGGAGCAGACGGTTGGCGAACAAGGCTCCGGCCACGATGGCGACACCGATGGCGAGCAGCGCGGCGACGAGCACGTACGACCCGAAATAGCCGTCCATGACGGGATGGTAACCCAGGACGACCCGGCGAACCCCCCTCCCTGGCCTGTGATCCTGATCCGCGCAAGAATGGGCAGCATGGCAGCAACGGATCTCCCGATGCCCACGCTGGGCCCAGTCGCCAGATTGGCGCCCAAGCCGATGCGCTTCGTCCTCAACTGGGGCAGGCGCTATTCCCTGTGGGTGTTCAACTTCGGGCTGGCCTGCTGCGCCATCGAGTTCATCGCCACCTCGACGAGCAGGCACGACTTCATCAGGTTCGGCGTGATCCCCTTCGCCAACGGCCCGCGGCAGGCGGACCTGATGATCGTGTCGGGCACGGTCACCGACAAGATGGCCCCCGCCGTGAAGCGCCTCTACGAGCAGATGCCCGACCCGAAATACGTGATCTCGTTCGGCGCCTGCTCCAACACCGGCGGCCCCTACTGGGACTCCTACTGCGTGACCAACGGCGTGGACCAGATCGTCCCGGTCGACGTCTACGTGCCCGGCTGCCCGCCGAGGCCGGAGGCGCTGCTCTACGGGATCATGAAGCTGCAGGAGAAGATCGCGGGGGAGAAGCTCGGCGACCGCTACGACTGGTCCCGCGCGCGCTCCTCGGAGGAGGCGTGAACGGGCTCGCGGAGCGGTTCGGCGAGCGCGCCCAGGTCACCGACTCCTACGGCGACACCACGATCGACGTCGGCCCCGCGGACTGGATCGAGCTGCTGACATACGTCAGGGACGACCTCGGCTACGAGTTCTTCGACTGGCTGACCGGCGTGGACGACCCGCCCGACGGCTTCCAGATCGTGGCCCACGTCTACAACCCGGCCGCCGGCCGGCGCCTGCTCCTCCGCACGCGCGTGCTCCGCGACGACCCGCGCCTCCCCAGCGCCGTCGGCGTCTACCGGGGCGCGAACTGGCACGAGCGCGAGACGTTCGAGATGTTCGGGGTGATCTTCGACGACCACCCCTACCTCGTGCCGCTGCTCCTGCCGGACGGTTTCGAGGGTCACCCGCTGCGCAAGGACTTCATCCTGGCCGCCCGCGTGGCCAAGGCGTGGCCGGGCGCCAAGGAGCCCGGCGAGTCCGGGCACGGCGCGCCGAGCCGCCGCAAGACGCTTCCGCCAGGAGTACCAGCCGACTGGGGGCCGCCCGATGCTTGACGTGGTGCTGAGCTTCGCCGTCATCCTCATCGTGTTCCTGGCGCTGCCGCTGATCGTGGGGCAGACCGAGCACAAGGTCATGGCTCACATGCAGTCGCGGCTCGGCCCCATGTACGCCGGCGGCTTCCACGGCTGGGCGCAGCTCATCGCCGACGGGGTGAAGTTCGCGCAGAAGGAGGACGTCATCCCGGCCGCGGCCGACCGCCGCATCTTCATGATCGCCCCAGGTGTGGCGCTCGTCCCCTACCTGGTCGTCCTCATCGTCATCCCCCTCGACCGCGACATGGTGGCCGTCGATCTCGGCCTCGGCCTGTTCTTCGTCCTCGCCGTCATGGGGATCGGCGTGCTCGGCTCGATCATGGCCGGTTGGGCGTCGGCCAACAAATACTCGGTGCTCGGCGGCATGCGCTCGGCCGCCCAGCTCATGTCGTACGAGCTGCCGCTGGTGCTGGCCGCCTCGTCGGTCGCGATGGCCGCGGGGACCCTGTCGCTCCCCGGGATCGTTGAGGCCTGGCAGTGGTGGTGGCTGCCGTGGCAGGCGATCGGCGGCGTGGTCTTCTTCCTGGCGGGCCTGGCCGAGCTGCGCCGCCCGCCGTTCGACATGCCGATCGCCGAGTCCGAGATCATCATGGGCCCGATGACCGAGTACACCGGCATGCGTTTCGCCCTGTTCATGCTGGCCGAGTACGCCGGGATCGTCGTCCTGTCCTTCCTGACCACTGTCCTGTTCCTGGGCGGCTGGCACGGCCCGTTCCTGCCCGGCTGGCTGTGGACGCTGGTCAAGGTGTTCCTGCTGGCGTTCGTGGTGATCTGGCTGCGGGTGACCTATCCCCGGCTGCGCGAGGACCAGCTCCAGAAGCTCGCCTGGGCCGTCCTCGTGCCGCTGGCCCTCGTCCAGCTCGCGCTCACCGGAGTGGTCAAAGTCCTCACCTGAGGCTTTTATCGGCAAAGGCGGCGGGGAAACTTTACGCTGCCTTTATTCGTCATATCCAAACAGGGGACCTTGGGGGATGACGAAATGAAGGAAATCCTTCCTGTCGCGGGGGCGACAAAGAGCAGCCGGTGTCCCAAGATCCGGCTGACCTCAGACGACGGCCTGCTGACCGCGACGGACCAGGCCTCCGGCCATTCCGTCCGCGTACGGCCGGACCGCCTTTACCACTACAGCCATGACGTCGACGCCGACCAGAAACGCAAGTCGCACGCCGTCCAGGGCGTCGCGGCGCTGGGGGCCGACGGCCTGGTCCTCCTCGACCTGCCGGGCGACTGGCACGCCCCCCACCTGCGGGAGTTCAGCCAGGCGGCCGGCATCCCGCTGGTGGACGCCCGCGACCGGCCCTCGGCCGAAGTCCGCGCGGTGCTCGCCGGCCGCGCTCCCGGCTGGCAGCGCCTGCGCGGCCTGCCGCTGCCCTCACAGGCCAAATGGCGCAAACCCGTGGCCATCTGCGCGGGGGTCGCCGGGCTGGGCCTCATGGTCTATTTGGGCACCCTGGGAATGTGGGGCGCATGGCGCGGCTTATCGTCTCTCGGCCGAATGCTCGTGGACGTTCTCGAAGCCAAATGGCTGATGGTGGCCTTCAGCCCCGCGTTATTGGTCATCCGGCCGGTGCTGGCGCGAATGCATCGCCGGCGGACGAAACGCGGCACGGTCCTCGGCCCGCCCGGCGGTCCCTACCTGAACCAGAGGTCCCACAACAAGCTCTACATCACCGCGGGGAACACGGACATCGCCAAGCTCCGCCTGGGGGAGTCTCCGGGACAGGCCTTCAGCCTGCTCCTCTACCGCTACGAGGACCTGACGGGGCTCTTCATCCTGGACCGCTTCGGCAAGGCCCTGCATCACCTGCCGGGGAGCTGGTCGGCGGAGGACGCGCACCGGTTCGCGGAGCGGCATGGGCTGGTGCTGGCGGCGCACAGGGTGTCGCGCGAGGAGTACCTCGACCTGACCAAGGCCACCCCAGAGGCCACTCCCTGATTCCACGCCCGGGCTTCCTTCCGCGCCTGGATCTCTCTCCCGCGCCCGGTTCATTCCCGCGCCCAGTCCCCTCCGGACCTTGGCCACCTTCCGGACCTCCAGTCGCTCTCCGGACCTCCGGGCACCTTCCGGACCCTCGGGCACCTATACGCCGCGACCGCGTCAGAAAGAGCCACGGGCGGCCCATCCACCTAGTGAATGATCGCCAGCATCGCGTCCGAAGCCGCCGGCCGTTCGTCCGGACGCTTGTTGAGGCACGACCCCACGATCGCCCGTAACCCGGGCGGCAGCGGCGACAGGTCCGGGTGGAACGTCAGCACCCGGTTGAAGACCGCAGGCACCGTGTCCTCACCGAAGGCCGGCCGCCCGGTGGCCGCGAACATGATCGTCACTGCCCAGCTGAACACGTCCGACGCCGGCCCCACCGCTTCCCCCGTCAACTGCTCGGGAGACATGTACGGAGGCGTCCCCACCATCTTCCCGGACGTCACGGTCACTTGATCGAGCGCCCTGGCGATCCCGAAGTCGATCACCCGCGGCCCGTCGTTCCCGATCAGCACATTGCTCGGCTTGAAGTCGCGATGAACGACCCCCGCCTTGTGGATAGCCGCCAACGCCCCGGCTGTGGACAACGCCAGCCGCGTCAGCCCGTCCTCATCACGCGGCCCGTGCTTGCGTACGAGCTGCTCAAGCGACGGCCCCTCCACGTATTCGCTCACGATGTAGGCGTGCTGCCCGGTGATGTTGACGTCGAGGACCCGGGCTGTGGAAAACGTCGCGACCCGCCGAGCCGCCTCCACCTCCCGCGCGAACCTGGCCCGCGCCACGTCATCGACCAGATCATGCAGCACCTTGACCGCGACCCGGACCCCGTTGGGAGCCATCGCCAGATAGACAGCCCCCTGCCCGCCGCGCCCGAGCTGCTGGAGCACCCGGTAGTGCCCGATCCACTCGGGCTCTCCACGCCGCCGCCCCTGCTCGGTCTCCGCGGGCCGTCGCCGGTGATCCGGCTCCGCGGGCCGATGATGGTGCGTAGGCGAGGTGGTCCGTTGGTGCAGGTCCACCGGGTGCTGCAGGGGCGCCGGCCGGTAGGCGGGCGTCCTGAAGCGCGCGCGCACCATGAAGGGCACCAGGATCCCCGAGTGGATGACCCCGCCGATCCAGCTGACGACGAGCCCTAAGGAGACCAGAGCGGACAGCGGCTGTGGAATGTCGTCGAAGTCGTCGTACGCGAGGGCCGCGATCACGAAGGAGCCGATGGCGACCAGGTAGCCGGAAGCGGCGAAGACCTGCCAGATGCTGCGCAGCCAGAAAGCCGCGAACCCGATGGTGAACGGGGTCGCCAAACCGCACGTGAACAGGGGCAGGCAGGCCCACACGACGGCGGCCGCCCACGCCCCACCACTGGGACGGACCGGATGGCTGTGCTGCATGGCGAGAGACTATCGCCATGCAGTCGTTCATATCGGGCATGCGCACAGCTTGTGGATAACCTCCCGTCAACCTGTGGATGGCTGTGGAAAAACTGGGGACAACGCTCTGGCTCATTCACGTGCGCGGCCAAGTGCGTCATGATGTTGAACCATGGCGCGGATACCGGGAGTCGGACTGGCAAAAGGGCTGTCCATCACCCTTCGCCACATGCTGCGCAAATCGGTGACGCAGCAGTACCCCGAGGTCAAGCCCGCCCTCCCGCCGCGGAGCCGCGGCGTTATCGCCCTGGTTGAGGAAAATTGCACCTCTTGCATGCTTTGTGCCCGAGAGTGCCCCGACTGGTGCATCTACATCGACTCCCACAAAGAGACGATCCCCGCCCCTGAGGGCGGCCGCCCGCGTCAGCGCAACGTGCTCGACCGCTTCGCGATCGACTTCGCCCTATGTATGTACTGCGGGATCTGCATCGAGGTGTGCCCCTTCGACGCGCTCTTCTGGTCGCCGGAGTTCGAGTACGCGGAAGGCGATATCCGTAACCTCCTGCACGAGAAGGACAAGCTGGCCGGCTGGACCGAGACGGTCCCGCCCCCTCCGGCCCACGATCCCGGAGCGGAGCCCCCGAAGGAGCTCACGGCCGCCC
>NZ_VCKX01000122.1 GCF_005889725.1 Nonomuraea zeae | reverse complement strand
CGGCTTCCCCTCCTCCTGGTCCGTCGCGTACGAGGGCCTGTCGCCGCTGCCGTGAGCGGGGCGCTCAGGCGGCGTAGGGGTCCTGGCCCGACCGGATCCGGACGGCCATGGACTTGAGCGCCTCCAGCGCGGTCAGGTACGTCATCGGCCCGAACGAGACGCGCGCCACCCCCAGCGCGGCCAGCCTGCCCAGGTCCATGCCGGGCAGGCAGGTCACGTTGACCGGCCCCGGGATGGCCTTGACCAGCTCGGCGACCACCTCTTCGGAGGGGGCCAGGATGGGGAAGACGCAGTCGGCGCCCGCCTCCAGATAGCGGCGGCCCCGCTCGGAGACCTCCTCGACCGAGGCCGAGCCGGTCAGGAACAGATCCACCCGCGCGTTGATCACCAGGTCCGCGTCCGCGGCCCTGAGCGCGGCGATGCGCGAGACCTGCGTCTCGACGTCCACGATCCCGCCGGCCCGGTGGTCGGAGTCCTCGTAGTTGAACCCGGCCGCGCCGATGGCGGTGAGCCGGGCGACCAGCTCCGCGGGCGGCAGGCCGTAGCCGGCCTCGGCGTCCACGGTCACCGGGACGTTCACGGCGCGGACGATCCGGGCGGCGGCGTCGAGCATCTCGTCGGCCGGCGCGCCCTCGTGGTCGTCGTGACCGAGCATGGCGGCGATGGAGGCGCTCGCGGTGGCCAGCGCGGGGAAACCCGCCTCGGCCACGATGGTGGCGCTGGAGGCGTCCCACACGTTCGGCAGGATCAGCGGGTCGACCGCCTTGTGCAGGTCGCGGAGCAGCTTGGTCTGGGTGTTCGGCATGACTTCTTCCTCGTCGTCGAGCTGTGTCCCTGTTAAGACTCGCCAGGCAGCCACTTTGTGACATGCCGCGCACGAGGGGGGTCCCGGCGCCGAATACCGGTGCGGCGGCGGGGGAATGGCAGATCAGGGGCCGAAAGCGCGTGCCGACAGGAAGGCTCAGCCCGTGGCCATGACCATGACGATCGACGAAGCGGGGCGCTCCTTCGCCGTTCCCGCCTCGTACACGGACGAGACCCGCCTGCACGAGGCGCTGGCGCTGCTGCGGCGTGAGTCCCCCGTGCACCGGGTGGACGCGCCCGGCTACAACCCCTTCTGGGCGATCACCCGGCACGCCGACGTGCTGGAGATCGAGCGGCGCAACGACCTGTGGCTCAGCGCCCCGCGCCCCGTGCTGCGCAAAGCCGAGGTCGACGCCGCGATCGACGCGCGCCGCGCGAAGGGGACCGGGCTGAAGACGCTCGTCCACATCGACGACCCCGAGCACCGGGTCATGCGGGCCATCGGCGCCGACTGGTTCCGTCCCAAGGCCATGCGCGCGCTGGAGGTGCGGGTGCGCGAGCTGGCCAGGCGGCACGTCGATCGGATGGCCGGGCTCGGCGGCTCGTGCGACTTCGCCCAGCAGGTCGCGGTGCACTACCCGCTCTACGTCATACTCTCGCTGCTGGGGCTGCCCGAGTCGGACTTCCCGCGCATGCTGCGGCTCACGCAGGAGCTGTTCGGCCAGGACGACAGCCGCAGCCGGAGCGGCGGGACCGCGCAGCACCACACCTCCGTGCTCGACGACCTGCTCACCTACTTCAGGGAGCTGACCGCGGCCCGCCGGGCCAGGCCCACCGGCGACCTGGCCTCGGTGATCGCCAACGCCCGCATCGACGGGGAGCCGCTGAGCGACTTCGAGGCCGCCTCGTACTACGTCATCATCGCCACGGCCGGGCACGACACCACCAGCTCCACCATCGCGGGCGGGCTGGAGGCGCTGATCCGGCACCCGGCCGAGCTGCGCCGGCTCCGGGAGGATCCCGGCCTGCTGCCGCTCGCGGCCGAGGAGATGATCCGCTGGGTCAGCCCGGTGAAGGAGTTCATGCGGACGGCCGCCGCCGACACGCACGTCGGCGGGACGCCCATCAGGAAGGGCGAGTCGGTGCTGCTGTCGTACCCGTCGGCCAACCGGGACGAGGACGTCTTCGCCGAGCCGTTCCGGTTCGACGTGGGCCGCGACCCCAACAGGCACCTGGCGTTCGGCTCGGGCGTCCACTACTGCCTGGGCGCCGCGCTGGCTCGCATGGAGATCCGCGCGCTGTTCGCCGAGCTGATCCCGCGCCTCACCGGCATCGAGCTGGACGGCGAGCCCGCCTGGCTGGCCACCACGTTCGTGGGCGGGCTCAAGTCGCTGCCCGTCCGCTACACCATGCGCTGAGCGGCTCCCTCGCCCTCAGGTCGCCGAGAGCACGAACCCCGGGTAGCCGTCGGCCGCCACCTGGTCGCACTTCTCCCGGTACGCCCCGACCCCGCCGATGTACGGCATGAACACCCTGGGCTTGCCGGGGATGTTCGCGCCCATGTACCAGGAGTCGGCCCGGGGATAGAGGGTGTAGCCGGCGACCTCGTTGACGTGCGCCACCCACGCGTCCTCGGCCACGGGGTCGGCGTCGATCACGGCGATCCCGTCGGCGCGCAGCCGGGCCACGCAGCCGGCGATCCAGTCCACGTGCTGCTCGATGGAGACCATCATGTTGCTCAGCACCGAGGGGCTGCCCGGTCCCGTGATGGTGAACAGGTTGGGGAAGCCCGCCGTCATCACCCCGAGATAGGCCCGCGGCCCGGCCGCCCACTTGTGCCGCAGCGACAGGCCGCCCTTGCCGGTGAGGTCGATGGCCAGCAGCGGGCCGGTCAGGGCGTCGTAGCCGGTGGCGTACACGATCATGTCGGCCGGGTGCTCGCCCCCCGCCGTGCGCACCCCGGTCGGGACGATCTCCTGGATCGGGTCCCGCCGCACGTCGACCAGGGTCACGTGCGGCAGGTTGAAGGTCGCGTAGTAGCCGGTGTCGACGCAGATGCGCTTGGTGCCGATGGGATGGTCGCGCGGCGTGAGCCGCTCGGCCACCTCGGGGTTCTCGACGATGCCGCGGATCTTAGCGCGGACGAACTCGGCGGTGAGCTCGTTCGCCTCGGGGCTGACGACGATGTCGCCGTACGCGCCGAGGAGGCCGACCCCGCCGCGCGCCCACCGGGCCTCGAACTCCGCCAGGCGCTCCACCTCACCGGCCGCCAGCACCGATCCGTCGTTGCCGGCGGTCATCAGGCCGTTGGCGGAGTTGCGCATGGCGTCGCGGATCCGGGCGTAGTTGGCCTTCACCCAGCGCGCGTACTCCGGCTCCATCGGCCTGTTGTGCGCGGGCAGGCTGTAGTTGGGGGTGCGCTGGAAGACCGTGACGTGCGCGGCCTGCTCGGCGATCACCGGGATGGCCTGGATGCCGGAGGAGCCGGTGCCGATGACGGCGACCCGCTTGCCGATGAAGTCCACGCCCTCGTGCGGCCAGCGCCCGGTGTGGTGGCTGGGGCCGAGGAAGGTGCCCCGGCCGGGGAAGGCGGGGACGCGGGCCGCCGACAGGCAGCCCACCGCCGTGATGAGGTACGTCGCCGACACCCGGTCGCCGCGGTCGGTCTCCACCCGCCACACGTTCGCGCTCTCGTCGTAGGCGGCACGCGTCACCCGGGTCTCGAACCGGATGTCGCGGCGCAGGTCGAACCGGTCGGCGACGTGGTCGGCGTAGCGCAGGATCTCGGGCTGCGACGGGTAGCGCTCGGTCCACTCCCACTCCTGCTGGAGGTCGTCGTCGAAGGAGTAGGAGTACTCCATGCTCTCGACGTCGCAGCGGGCGCCCGGGTAGCGGTTCCAGTACCAGGTGCCGCCCACGCCGTCGCCGGTCTCGAAGACGCGTACGGACAGGCCGAGGCCGCGCAGCCGGTGCAGCATGTACATCCCGGCGAACCCGGCGCCGATGACGACGGCATCGTGGTCGGCCGCTCGCGTCATCGCAGGCTCCCGTCGATCGCCTCCACGACCGTCGTGATCGCCGCGGCGCTGCCCGGCAGCACGTTCACCATCGTGAAGAAGCCGTGCATCTGGCCGGCGAACCGCCTGAACTCCACCGGCACCCCCGCCTGGCGCAGCCGCTCCGCGTAGGCCTCGCCCTCGTCGCGCAGCACGTCGTGCTCGGCGGTGAGCACGACCGCGGGCGGCAGCCCCGACAGGTCCTTCGCCCGCAGCGGGGAGGCGTCCGGATTCGTGCGGGCGGCCAGGTCGGGCGCGTAGTGGTCCCAGAACCAGACCATCGAGTCGCGGGTGAGCATGAGCTGGTTCTCGGGGTCGGTGTAGGAGGCGTTGTCCAGGTCGCAGTCGGTCACCGGGTAGACGAGCACCTGCAGCGCGATCGCGGGGCCGGCCTCGTCGCGGGCGCGCCGCGCCACGACGGCCGACAGGTTGCCGCCCGCGCTGTCCCCGGCGACGATGATCGGCAGCTGCCGGCCGGGCCCGTCCGCGACCCAGCGCAGGGCGGTGTAGGCGTCGCGGGCGGCGACGGGGTGGCGGTGCTCGGGGGCGAGCCGGTAGTCGACCAGGACGACGGTGCAGCCCGTACGGTGCGCCAGTATCCGGCCCAGGGTGTCGAACTCGTCGATCGCGCCGATGACCCAGCCGCCGCCGTGGTAGTACACGATCACGCCACGCGGGGTCCCGGCCGGCACCAGGACGCGGGCCCCGAACGAGCCGCCGTCCTCGGCCTGGATCCGCACGTCCTCGACGGAGGCCGGCTCGGGGCCGCTGCCGTACATGGCGCCCAGCATGCCGCCGAGTGCCCGCGCCTCCTCCGGCGTCATCTCGTGCAGGGGCTTGACGCCTGCTTCGCCGAGCTGCTTGAGGAACTGGATCGTCGCTTCATCCAGGGACATGGATGTCACCTCACGGGCCGGGTCTACGGACGATGGTCGTCTGGTTGAGTGTCACCCGGGAGTGCCGTGGCGGCAATGGGGCATTTGCCCGTTTCGCGAGTCAGGCCGGCTGGTAGTCGCGCATGTAGCGGGCGACCTGCGTGGTGTAGTCGCGCCATTTCGCGGGGATGCCCTTCGCCCGCTTGAGCGGGGTCACGCCGCTGCGGTAGAGGGCGGCCAGCTTCAGCGCGGGATCGCCGGGCAGGTCCTCGATCTGCGGGCCCAGCGTGCACATGAACCGGCCCATGGCGACGATCGAGAGCTCGGGGCTGAACGGCGGCTCCGGCTTCGCGCCCTGCAGGCCGTTCGGCTGCCAGTGCCACAGCACCTCGGGGGTCCACCTGGCGATGCCGTACTCGTTCCTGTCCTTGTCGGACAGGTTGGGGTCGTAGCCGGACTCCGCCTTGAGCATCGCGGCGATCAAGGCGGGGCTCAGGCCGGGCTCGGCGCAGTACGTGCCCGCCCGCACGATCAGGTCGCGGTACTCGTCGGGGATGTCGGAGTCGTCGCGCAGCCAGCGGCCGGCCGGGCCGCCGGTGGTGGCCGGCGCGCTAGACGCGGGGCCGCCTGGCGGATCGGAGGAGCCGGCCAGGCTGACGGCCACGGCGGCGGCCACCACGGCCACCACGATCGCGGCCGCGCCGCCGGCGAGCGCCCTCCACCGCCTGCGCGGCCGCTCACCCGCCCCCGGCGGGGGCTCGGCAGGCTCCGAGGGCCCAGGCTCCGAGGGCCCAGACGCCGGGGGTAAGGGCGGTGACGATGAGGACGGTGACGATGAGGACGGTGACGACAAGGGCGGTGGCGGCGTGTCCGGAGCGGACAGGGCGGCCAGGTACGTGGCCGCGTCGGGCCAGCGCCCGTCCCGGTCGGGGTCGAGGGCGCGCATCACCACGGCGTCGAGCCCCTCCGGGACCTCCGGCCGCAGCGCGCTGGGCGGCACCCGCCGGCCGGGCTTGGCGGGCACCCGGCCGGTGAGCATGTGGTACGTCAGCGCGCCCAGCCCGTGCACGTCGGCGCGCGCGTCCGGCGCCCCGTCGAAGTAGAGCTGCTCGGGCGCCTGGTAACCGGGCGAGCCGGCGGGCAGCGTCAGCCCGCTCAGGTGGTCGGTGGAGCGCGCGATGCCGAGGTCGGAGACCATCACCCGCTCACCGCCCTCGGGCCGCGAGCAGAGCAGCACGTTCGACGGCTTCAGGTCGCGGTGGACGACCCCGATGCTGTGCAGCACGGCCACGCCCTGGCAGATCTCGCCCATCAGGCTGAGCGCCTCGTCCATGGCGAGCGGGCCGCCGCGCAGCCGCTCCAGGAGGGTGCCCCGATCGGCGTACGTCATCACGAAGTACGGCCTGCCGTCGTCGAGCTCGCCGACGTCGAAGACCTGCACGAGCAGGTGGGAGTCGGCCCTGCGCAGCAGCTGCGCCTCCTGCAGGAAACGGGCGCGCACGTCGGTCTGGCGGGCCCAGTTGTCGGCGAGGATCTTCACCGCCACCGGAGAGCGCAACGCGTCGTCATGGGCCAGGTAGACGGAGGCGAATCCCCCGACCCCGATGAGCTGCTCGATCCGGTAGCGGCCGGCGTGGGATGGAGCCGTCATTCAGCTCATCATGGTCGATCTTCGTGAATCCGTCCACGCGCCCTGGTAGCTACCAGGTTACGGAGCAGGCCCTCCGCCCGGCACGATCGACGTGGCCACCTCGAAGCCGGGAGGGACACCCGTCATGAGAGCGAAGGGGACGATCGTCGGCCGCGGGGGCGGCGACGACCAGCCCGGCGGCGGCCCGCGCGAGTGCCGCGGGCCAGGGCGGCCGCTGTCCTGTACGACCTCGACACCGTCGCTGGTTCGCGAGTAAGGTCCGGCCGATGCACAGCACCATCCTGATCCAGCAGGCGGCGGCGCCGACCGACGACCGGCCGTACTCACTGGAGCTCGCGCCGGGGGAGCAGGCGTTCTTCGGGCGGGGGACGCCCGGCTCCCCGGTGGACATCGTGCTGGACGACCCGGCGGTCTCCCGCCGCGCGGGCCGGATCGTCGCGGTGGGCGACTACTGGCTGCTGTCCAACCTCAGCACGTCGAAGACGTACGTCGTGGAGAATCCCGAGGGCGGCGGCGAGTTCGTGAAGGTGCCTCCGGGGCGGGTGGGGGCGCCGATCCCGTTCGAGTTCTCGCGGGTGAGCCTGCCCGCGGTCGACGGCACGGTGTCCTTCCTGGTGTTCGCGCCGCAGCAGGTGCACGTGCCGCCGGGCAGCGCGGACGGCGGCGCGGCCACGCAGGTCGCCTACCCACTCGATCAGAACGCCAAATACTTCCGCATCCTGGTCGCCCTGTGCGAGCCGCGCCTGCGCGACCCGTCCACGTCCCGCATCCCGACGATCCCCGAGATCATCGAACGGCTGCGCGACCCAGGGCTGAGCCGGACCGCCATCGGGTTCCACATCGGCTACCTGGCCGAGAAGAAGCTGCACGTCAAGGACCCGCAGGGCGGCGAGGGCAAGGCCGACTGGCAGCGGCACGCGCTGGTCTCGCTCGCGCTCAGGTTCGACCTGGTGACCAGCGAGCACCTGGCCCTGCTGCCGGTGCCCGGCCGCTGAGCGCGGCCGGACCCGGCGCCGGCGCCGATCAGGGGATCTTGTACGTCTGCTGCGGGCCGCAGTAGCTGATCCCGATCGGCGAGCTGGTGAACCGGCACACCTGCACGGTCACCACGTCGATCTTCGTGACCCCCGTCGGGTCGGACAGCCCGAACGACAGCGCGATCTTCCCGTCGTCCACCTTGAACGTCTCGCGATCGACGAGCGTGCCGCCGTTGTAGCCGCTGAAGGTGGCCCGGGAGTACATGCCGTCCGGCGCGCAGGGCGAGATCTCGCCGTCGTCCGCCAGGGCGCCCTCGACCTGGACGGTCGGCCTGATGACCGGGCCTTGGAGCTGTTCGAGCGTCCCTTCCGTGACGCCGCGGCGGCACTTGTCGCCGGAGTCCGCGGCGAACGGCACGGCCGCCGCCGCGGCGACGGGCTGTGTCCCCAGCAGACCCGCGCTGATCACGGCGCCCAGCACCAGCCAGCCTCGTAAGCGCATGACATCGACCTTCCGTGTGTCGGTGTTGCCCGGTCCCCCCATCGCGCTACCAGATCCACGAGGCAGCCGAAAAATACATCTAAAGGCCGACTTTTTCAGCTTTCTGGCTGGTCGGGAGGGGTGGCAGAGCGCTGGGGCGGCTGGGCGGCGGCGATGTAGCGGCGCCGGCCCCGCTACGCGACGGAGCCGAGAACGGGCTTGCCGGCCCACTCGTAGGTGACGTACACGACGCCGGCCCCGGTGGTGGTCGAGCCGGTGTGCTTGAGCCCGGCGGCGGCGGTGCCCTCGGCGAAGAGCCGCTTGCCCTCGCCGAGCACGACGGGGAAGACCAGCAGCCGGTACTCGTCGACCAGCTCGGCCCGCTGGAGCGTGCGGATGAGGTCGCTGCTGCCCTGGACGATGATCTCGCCGTCGGTGCGCTTCTTGAGGTCGGCGACCGTCTCGGCGGCCTCGCCGACCAGGACCTCGGTGTTGCGCCATTCGGCGGTCATCGGGCTTCTGGTGGCGACGTACTTGGCCATGCTGTTGATCTTGGCGCCGCCCTCCTCGTCGGGCACGCCGGGCCAGTGCGCGGCGAGGATGTTGTACGACCTGCGGCCGAGCAGCATGCCGTCCGCGCGCTCGAACTGCTCGCCCATGATCTGGCCGAAGACCTCGTCCACGTGCGGGGCCAGCCAGCCGCTCCAGGGGAAGCCGCCCGTGTCGTCCTCGCCGGGCCCGCCGGGCGCCTGCATGACGCCGTCCAGGGACACGAAGGTCGAAACCACCAGCCTGCTCGCCATCATCGCTCTCCTTCTCTTTCCCGCCTTGGGAAGTCCGGCCGTGCCGTTCACATGTGCCAGAGCCTGCCGGAACGCGTTTACGGATCGCTTAAGGTTTCCCTTCGGTCCCGGAAGCGGACAGCGTACTCGCGGCGGGTCACCTGGCGCGGAGGGCCAGGCAGGCCGCCTCGGCGGCGGCGCCCCTCCGGCGCGCGGTCAGCCGCCGCAGGCGGATCGCAGGTTGTAGAACCAGGACAGGTACTTGGTGTGGACGTCGCGGCCCGCGATGCGCAGCATCGAGTCGTCGGCGTTCTCCAGCGTGGTGAAGTTCGCGCTGCCCGTGTAGACGCGGGGCGTGATGTCGTCGTCGTAGTAGCCGTCGATCATCATGATCTTGGTGTGCGGCACCACGGACCGGCTGCCCACCGTGAACCGGCAGGGCCTGACCTGGATGTACTTGCCGTTCGATGCGGGCCGGGCGAGGATGTCGCGGATGTACTGGGTGACGTTCTTCTTCGCGCTCTCGTCGTAGAACACGACGTCGATCCAGCAGTTCTCGCCGCGCAGCCGGAGCAGCTCGTTGGCGATCTCCACCCGGTTGCCGTTGAAGGCGGTCAGGGCGAGGCGGATGTCGGTCTGCCGGGTGACGCCGGCGGCGTCCTGGTAGCTGCACTTGACGAGCTTCAGCACGTTGGCGATCGGGTCGCCGCTGGAGGTCAGGCGGGGGAAGAAGTGTCCCTTGTAGGTCGAGCCGGTGGGGGTCGTCCAGAAGTAGTCGGGGTTGACCGGCTGCATGCGCCGGGCCCGCAGGTCCTTGAAGTACTGGACGTAGCCGTCGTACACCGTGGCGTCGGTCAGGGTGAACGCGTCGTTGTAGGAGTTGTACAGGTACCAGTCGGACATGTTCGACGAGGTCTGGAAGACGACCTTGGAGTGGGTGACGCCGTTCACCACGACGCTGGAGAAGGTGGCGAACTTGTCGTGCAGGTAGTCCCTGGCGATGCAGCCGCGGTCGGCGCTCTCGTTCGGGTATTCGCACCGCACGGCCCAGGACGCGGCCGTCTCGTTGGTGCCGAGCGCGGCGCTGAGCTGGCCGAACACGGTGTCGTTCCGCCCGTCGTCCTGGCTGTCGAGCACGACCTGCACGCCTGCGCCGCGGGCGTGCGCGGCGACCAGCTCCGAGGCGACCTCGCTGGACCTGTCGCCGGGGACGAACTCATGCATCGCGAAACGGATCTCAGCGCCCGCGGGGACAGCCTTGATGAGCCTGATGAGCTGGTCCATGACGGCCGACTGCTGGGCGCTGGGGCTGTGCGCGACCCCGGAGTCGGCCGTCGGGTCGTTGAACACCGGGGCGTTCAGCACGGGAGGGCCGGTGACGGCCGCGCCCGCGGCGGTGACCGGCGAGACGGTGAGGCATAACGCCAGGATCAGGGTGATGACGGCTGGTCTCTTCGCTACCAAGTCTGACTCCCCGGTGTGCGTGTGCGGTGTGTGATGTCAGGGTCGAACTGTCATCGCTGTGACGCTGAACTGTCAACCGGCCGTGGCGCCGGTCGGTGGCCCGACCGGCGCGGGCGTGCGTCAGTTCCCGTCGCGGGCGATGTCGGAGGTGCACGGCGCGAAGTTCGCGCCCCGGATGTTGCGCAGGTTGTCGATCGACATCCAGCCGTACGTCCTGGTGCCCTTGACCCGGGCGTAGACCCACCTCGTGCCGTACCTGTTCGTGGTCCAGCAGTGGAAGTAGAGGACCCGGCCGCCTCGTACGGCGGTCACCGTGCCGCAGGCGCTGCCGGCGTACGGGCCCGTCTTGAGGTTGAACGTGCCCTTCATCACGCCCGTCCCGTTGTCCAGGTTGTGCGGCCGCGGGGCCGGGCAACCGGGCATCGTCGCGGCCGACGCCGTCCCCGCGGGTCCGGCGGCGACGGCCATGGCCGCGATCGCTCCGGCCGCCACCAGCACCGCCACGCTTCTCGACTGCTTGCGCATCCTGATTCCCCCCACTCGATCCGTTGTTCGATCGGCATGGTGGCAGTGGCGATGTTGAGGATGTGTTGAGTCCGTGTTGAGTGCCGGGGACCGTTACGGGGTGGTGCCGGCCGTCACGTTCGGCTCACCGGGGTCGCCCGAGGCCGCGCGGGGTTCCTCCCTCCTGCCGGAGACCGGCTGGTAGCGCACGAGCAGGCGCAGCCGGGATCGGCCCTCGGGGTGTTCGAGGCTGACCCAGTCGCACAGGTGCAGGACCGTCCACAGGCCGAACCCGCGTCCTGAGGCGTAGTCGGGGGCGAGGGTGAGGTGCTCGTCGCTGAGCGTCCCGCCGCTGTCCACGATGTCGATCCAGATGCCCACCGGGTCGGCGTACGCCGTCAGGGTGCCGGTGCCGCCGCCGTGCTCCAGCACGTTGGTGGCCGCCTCGTTGACCGCCACGACCAGATCCTGTAATCGCCGCTCGGGCATCCCCGCCTGCGCGGCGTAGTCGCGCAGCCGCTGGCGGAGGACTGCCAGATCCCAGGTGATCGGGCAGCGCAGCTCCCGGGGGTTGCTCATGGTGGTTCCTCGCAGGTTTGGAAACCCGTGACAGCCACATTGTTCCCTTACCGGCGTCGCGAGTCGGTGCCGATGGCGAGATCGGCCTTCTGCACGCCTCAGCGGTGCGGTGATTAACCGGCGCCAAGCCCCCGGCCCGGTAGATGAGCCCGGTTTATCTATTGCCGTCACGTTCCTCCACCTACGGTCAACCTTGTCGAAGCGCGGCTGCTCAGCAGGGGTTGATGATGCAGGAATTGACGTACACGCTCGCCGACCCGGACTACTACCGTCCGATGCACCGCTGCGCCGACGCGCTCCAGCACGCGGACCCGAGCCGGGGCCGGTGAACTCGGTGCGGGCCGGCTGTCATCCGAACGCGCCTCTCAAGCGGTAGTCATCGCCGGAGACCACGGAGACGCGAGACGGGGATGATGCATGGACGACGGGTTCGCCGAGTACGTGGCGCACCGGCACCTGCGGCTGTGCCGGATGGCCTATCTGCTCGCCCGGGACTGGGGCACGGCCGAGGATCTGGTGCAGACGGCGCTGGCGAAGGCGTGGCTGGCGTGGCGGCGGATCGAGGGCAACCCCGACCCGTACGTCTACCGGATCATCGTGAACACCCACGCCTCCTGGTGGCGCAGGCGCTGGCGCGGTGAGATCCCGGCCGAGACTGTCCCCGAGAGGGCCGATCCGCGCGACCCGGCCGCGGAGGTGGACGACCAGGCCGCGTTGTGGAGCGCGATCGGCACGCTCTCCCCGCGCCAGCGGGCGGTGGTCGTCCTGCACTATTTCGAGGGCCGGACGCTCACCCAGGTCGCCGACATCGTCGGATGCTCGCTGGGAGCGGTGAAGACCCAGCTCAGCCGGGCGCTCACCCGTCTCCGGGTCGATCCGGACATTCAGACCATGAACCTGGAGAGGGTCCAGCGATGAGGCACATGGAGAGCGACCTGCGGCAGCTCCTGACCAGGCAGATGGACGAGCGGGCGGGCGGCGAACCGGCTCCGAACCTGGGCGCGATCGTCCGGCGGGGCCGCCGCATACGCCGGGTGCGGCGGATGGCGGCGGCGGGCGCGGCCGTGGCCGCCGCCGTGACCGCGGCCATGCTGGTGACCGATCCGGTCCAGGTGAAGGAGGCGATCGTCGCCCAGCGCCCGGTGGACTCGGTCCGGGTGCGGCCCGGCCCGCGGCTGCCGGAGAAGTACGAGGTGGTGCTGGGGGCGAAAAGGTACGACCTCCCGCTCCTGCACTCGGAGCGCTTCGAGACCGTGGGCGTCGAACGGACGGTGACGTTCGACCCGGTCAGCCTCTCCACCGGGCACAAGGTGGCCTGCGAAGATCCACGGGCGTGGGTGGTCGTGGTGGGCAAGCTCAAGGGCGGCGAGACGGGCGGCGAGACCGGCCGCTGCGGGCCCGCGAGCGGCGGGCATCACGACCGGCTCTCCGCGCCCGCCGGCTGGCTTGAGCGCCCGCAGACCTTGCGGATCTGGGTCTTCCCCGCCGACGCCCCGGTCCGGGAGGTGGCGGAGGCCGTCACGGGGTGCCCGCCGGTCGGGAAGTCGAAGGAGTGCGACGAGACGGCCCAGTCGGTGGCGCTGATGAACCCCGAGGTACGCGAGCGGCTGTCGGCCGAGGTCGGCGAGCGGCCGGGCGCATGGGCCGCCGGGATCTACGACGGCCCGGCCGGTGACCAGCCCGTCAGGCGGTGAGCTCCAGGGCACGCGGCCACCGCGGAGGCGGAGCCGGCGATGGCGGCTCCGCCTCGCGGCGGGCGTGCTTGCTCAGAGCGCGGCGGTGAAGGTGTGGGTGCCGGCACCCACCTCCCGCACGGCCGATCCCGGCAGGTCCACCTCGGCGTCCGCGCCGGGCGGCACGGTCGCGGTGACGGTCAGCGTGCCGTCCTCCAGCGTCCACGACACCGACGCGGGTCCGTACGGGGTGTCCAGCCGCGCCGAGGCGTGGGTCAGGTCCCCGCCCGGCCTCGGCGCGATGCGCAGGCGGCGGTAGCCGGGGGCGGCGGGCGCGAGACCGGCCACGGTGCGGTGCAGGAAGTCGGCCACCGCGCCGAGCGCGTAGTGGTTGAACGACGTCATCTCGCCGGGGTTGACCGATCCGTCGGGCAGCAGGCTGTCCCAGCGCTCCCAGATGGTCGTCGCGCCCATCGTCACCGGGTAGAGCCACGACGGGCAGTTGCGCTGCTGGAGCAGCTCGTAGACGGTGTCGTAGGCTCCGGCCGAGGCCAGCGCGTCGCACACCAGGGGCGTGCCGACGAAGCCGGTGCCGATGCGGTGCTCGTCGCCGGCGACGAGCTCGACCAGGCGGCGCCCGGCCCGCTCGCGCTGCGCGGGGCCGTCCAGCAGGTCGATGGTCAGCGCGAGGGCGTAGGCGGTCTGCGTGTCGCAGGCCAGCCGGCCCGACGGCGTGACGAACTCGCCGCGGAACGCCTCCCGCACCGCCTGCGCGAGCTCGGCGTAGTGCCGGGCGTCGGCGTCGTGGCCGAGCAGCTCCGCCGTCTGGGCCAGGATCGTGGTCGTCCAGGCGTGGTAGGCGGTGGCGACGAGCGCGTGGTCGGTCCGCGCCTTGCCCGGATCCTCCGGGGGCGCGGCGGGGTCGAGCCAGTCGCCGAACTGGAAGCCCTCGTCCCACAGGTGGTCGTCGCCGGTCAGCGACGCGATCTGGTCCACCCACGCCTTCATGCTCGTGTACTGCCGCCGAAGCAGGTCGAGGTCACCGGAGCGCTGGTAGAGCGTCCAGGGCACGAGCACCGCGGCATCGCCCCACGCGGCGGTGGGGATGGTGTCGAAGGCCAGCGGCACCCACGGGACGTAGTGCGGGACGCTGCCCAGCTCGGCCTGTTCCGCGGCCAGGTCGGCGAGCCAGGAGGCCAGCGGGCCCGTGCAGTCGAAGAGGAAGGCGGCGGTGGGGGCGAAGACCTGGATGTCGCCGGTCCAGCCGAGCCGCTCGTCACGCTGCGGGCAGTCGGTCGGCAGGTCGACGAAGTTGCCGCGCATGCTCCACACCACGTTGTCGTGCAGGCGGGTGAGCAGCGGGTCGGAGCAGGCGAAGTCGCCGATCCGGCGCATGTCGGTGTGGCACACGACGGCCTGCACGTCGGAGGGGTCCAGCTCGCCCGGCCAGCCGTCGATCTGGGCGTAGCGGAAGCCGTGCGTGGTGAAGCGCGGCTCCCACTCCTCGGGCGTGCCGTCGCCGCGCAGCGTGTAGCGGTCCTCGGCCACGGCCGAGCGCAGCGGGCGCAGTGCGAGTGCGCCGTCCTCCAGGACCTCGGCGTGGTGCAGGGTGACCGTGTGGCCGGCCGGGCCCTGGACGCGGATGCGCAGGCGGCCGGCGATGTTCTGGCCGAAGTCGAGGATGGTCTCCCCTTGCGGCCCGGTCAGCACGGCCACGGGGCTGAGCGTCTCGGTCCTGCGCACGGGCGGCCCCGAGGGGGCGACGAGCGTGGCCGGGTCGTGCCTGAGCACGTCCGCGGGCAGCCAGGAGGCGTCGTCGAAGCCGGGCTCCGACCAGCCGGCCGGCAGCAGGCGGGCGTCGTGGTGCTCGCCCTCGTACAGGCTGGCCGTCGTCACCGGTCCGGGGGCGCAGCGCCAGCCGTCGTCGGTGACCACGAGGTCGGTGCTGCCGTCGGCGTAGGTGATCTCCAGCTGGGCGATGAGGGCGGTGCGCTCGCCGTAGATGTTGGTCTTGCCGCCGAGGAAGCCGACGCGGCCCCGGTACCAGCCGTCGGCGAGGGTGGCGCCGATGGCGTTGGCGCCTTCGTGCAGCAGCTCGGTGACGTCGTGGGTGCGGTAGCGCAGCCGGTGGCCGTAGCTGGTCCAGCCGGGGGACAGGACGTCGTCGCCGACGACCCGGCCGTTGAGCTCGGCCTCGTACGTGCCGTGGGCGGTGACGTACAGGCGGGCCCTGTCGATCGGGCCGCGTACGGTGAAGTCGCGGCGCAGCAGGAGCGCGGGGCCGTCGGGCACGCCGAGCAGCTCCAGCGGCGGTCCCGCCGCGCCCGCCTGCCAGTCGGCCGGCTCCAGCAGGCCGGTCTCGGCCCAGGACCAGGGGCTCCAGTCGCTGACCGAGCCGTCGTGGCCGTGCACGCGCACCCGCGCGCCGCGCCGTTCGCGTGAGGTCAGCTCAGGGCCGGGCCAGGGGACGAGCACCGGTTGCTCCGACTCGACCGGTCCTGTCACGGTCCCGTCGCTGAGCTCGATCTCGTACGCCCGCTGCCGCCAGCCGGGGATGCCGGTCTCGACGGTCCAGGACAGGCGGGGGGCGCTTTCGCCGATGCCGATGGGCTCCCGGTGGTGCTCGAAGGCGGGAGCCGAGACGGTAAGCGCTGTGACGTGCGGCAAGGTGCTCCTTAGGTCAGCCCTTGATGGCGCCGGCGGTCATTCCGGCGACGATCTTGCGGTTGAAGAAGATGAACAGCACCAGCGGCGGGATGGTGATCAGGACGATGTCCATGAACAGCAGGTTCCACTGGGTGTTGTACTGGCTCTGGAAGTTGTAGAGAGTGACCTGCACGGTGGCGTTGTCGTCACCGGGCAGCAGGTAGAGCGGGTTGACGAAGTCGTTGAAGATGGCCACCGAGCTGGTCAGGATGACGGTGATGGTCACCGGCCGCAGCAGCGGGAAGATCACCTGGAAGAACAGCCGCAGGCCGTTGCAGCCGTCGATCTGGGCGGCCTCGTCCAGCTCGCGGGGGATGGCCGCGATGAACGCCCGGAACAGCAGCATCGCGAACGACAGGTTGAAGGCCACCTCGGCCAGGATCAGCCCGGGCATGGTCTTGAACAGCCCGAGTGCCTGCAGCAGCCAGATCGTCGGCACCACGGCGGGCGGGATGATCAGCCCGGACAGCACCAGGAAGTCGGCGGCCTTGGCGACCTTGCCGGGCCGGCGTTGCAGCACGAACGCGGCCATGGCGCCGAAGACGACGATCAGGGCGACCGAGGCGACGGTGAGGATCGTGCTGTTGACGTAGGCCCGCAGCAGCACGAAGTCGTGCGCCTCGATGACCGCCATGAAGTTCTCGACGATCGGCCAGTTCGCCGGCCAGGCGAAGTCGAGGTCGGTGGCCTGCGTCTGGTCCTTGACCGCGGTCAGCAGCATGAGCGCGAACGGGATCAGGAAGATCACGGTTGCCAGGACCAGCGCGACCGCTTCCGCGCTGAGCCTCCTCAGTGCCCTCATGCGGTGACCTGCCTCTTGCCGAGGAAGTAGTTGAGCGGCACGGCGATGGCCGTGACGATGAGGAAGAGCAGCACGTTGCCCGCGGTGGACAGGCCGAAGAAGCCGGCCTGGTACTGCTTGTAGATGATCGAGGCGATGGTGTCGCTGGTGAAGCCGGGGCCGCCGCGGGTCATCGTCCAGATCAGGTCGAACGAGCGCAGCCCGCCGATGAACGACAGGATGATCACCGAGTAGGTGGCCGGCCACGACAGCGGCAGCGTGACGTGCCGGAAGCGGTGCCAGGCGCCGCCCCCGTCCACGGCCACCGCCTGGTGGTACTCCGGCGGGATCGACATGATGCCGGCGATGTAGATGACGGTGGCGATGCCGACGCCCTTCCACACGTCCACCAGCGCGACCGACAGCAGCGCGGTGGTGGCGTCGCCGAGCCAGTCGCCGCCGTCGATGCCGACCAGGGCCAGCGCCCTGTTGACCAGGCCGGTGTCGGGCCGGAGCAGGGCGCTGAAGGTGATGCCGACGGCGACGGTGGAGACCAGGACGGGGAAGAACACCACCGAGCGCAGGAAGCCGCGCAGCTTGAGCTTCGAGGTGAGCAGCACGCCGAGCAGCAGCCCGAGCACGACCTTGAGGCCGCTGGTGACGACCGCGTAGATGAGGGTGTTCTGGAAGCCGATGCGCAGGTTCTGCTCGGCCAGGAAGTCCCGGAAGTTGTCCAGGCCGACGAAGGTGCTGTCGAACAGCGTCCAGCGCGTCAGCGCGAAGTAGAACGCCATCACGGTCGGCACCAGGAAGATCACCAGGTACACGATCGCGGCCGGCAGGTAGAGCGCGTACGGGTAGGCGGAGCGCGCCTTGGTCGTGCGCGCCCGGCGTGGCCCCTGAGCCACGCCGGGCCCCGTGCGGGGCCCGGCGTCCTGTCTGGTCACCACCCTGCGAGCCCCAGTTGCTGGGCCTGCTTCTCCACGTCCTTGTCGTACTGGGCGGCGCCTTCGGCGGCCGGCGTCAGCCCAGAGCCGACCGCGACGGTGATCTGCTCCAGCGACGGGCCCTTGACGGGGGAGAGGAACTCCAGGGCCGGCGCGCTCTTGCCCTCGTCGATGTAGACCTGCAGGTCCTTGGCGGCCTGGATGGCGTTGTCGGGCAGCTTGGCGCCCTCGATCCGGTACGGCCCCGTCGGCTGCACGGCCTTGGTCACCGCGTCGGCGGCGGCCGGCGAGGCGACGAAGGCGAGGAACTTCTTGGCGGCCTCCAGGTTCTTGGTGGTCTTGGAGACGTAGACGGCGGCCGGCTCCCAGATCGTGGCGCCGCTCTTGGCCGCGTCGGTCCCCGGGATGCCGAAGAAGCCGACGTCGGTGCCGGCCTGCGGCATCGTCGCCATCACCGGCGGCAGGGCCGAGCTGAGCATCGCGTAGTGCGCGCCCTTGCCCTCGACCAGCATCTTGATGCCCTGGTCGTTGGTGGCCGAGCCGAAGCCCTCGTTGACGTAGCCCTTGACGTGCACCTCGGCCAGGTGCTCGAACCCGGCCTGGGCGGCCGGCGTGCCGGCGAACTTGACCTTGCCGGCGGTGTAGTCGGCGGCGAAGGACGGGACGGCGGCCTGGACGTTGTAGTAGTCACCCAGGACGAACAGCTGCGAGGTCCAGGTGTCCTTGAACGTCGTGATCACCGGCGTGAGCTTGGCCGCCTTGATCTTCTCGTTGTTGGCCATGAAGTCGGCCCAGGTCTTGGGCACCTCCAGGCCGAGCTGCTCGTAGATCTTGCGGTTGTACAGGATGCCGCCGCCGGTGACCGTCCCGGCCGGTACGCCGAACACCTTGCCGCCCTGCGTCACCGAGGGCAGGAAGTCCTTCTGCACGGTGGCCATCACGGGGTCGCCGGTGAGGTCCACCATGGTCTGCCCAGGGTTGAGCGCCTGGAGGAGCGAGCCGGAGTTGTACCAGAACACATCCGACATGTCGCCCGTCGAGAGCCTGGTCTTGACGATGTTGTCGCCTTCGCTGCCTCCGGGCCGGGTCTCGGTCTCTATTTTGATCTTGGGGTTGGCCTGCATGAAGGCGTCCGTGAGCGCCTTCGCGGTGCTCACCGTCCCCTGGCTGTTGTCCACCAGGAAGGACAAGGTGACGGAGCCGTCGGCGGCCGGCTCGGAGCCCGAGCCTGAGCCGCAGGAGGTCAGGACCGCCGTCGCGAGAACGGCCAAGGCCGCTCCCGCCGTGCGGTGAGAGGTCTTCACAACGCCCCTCCGGGTTCGTTGAAACGTTTTAACATCCCCCGATGCGAGTTAACGTAGGCGTTACGACTTGGGACGTCAAGAGGCGATCTGAGGAACGATCTCCTATCGTGACCCACGTGATATGTGGACTTGACGGCACGAAAGGTCCTACGAATGGGTAACGTTACCCACTCTGATTCCGGTGTGGAGCTCGTACAATCGGGGGCGCGTCAACGACGGGAGAAGGACGGCACATGGTCACGCGTGACGGACGACGGGTGACGATCACCGACGTGGCCAGCCACGCGCAGGTGTCCACCACCGCCGTCTCCAAGGTGCTGCGCAACGCCTACGGCGTCAGCGAGGCGATGCGGGTCAAGGTCCAGGCGGCCATCGACGAGCTCGGCTACCGCCCGCACGCGGCGGCCAGGGCGATGCGCGGGCGCACGTTCACCATCGGCGTGCTGCTGCCGCACATCAGGAACCCGTTCTTCGCCGACATCGTCGAGGCCCTCGCGGCGCAGATCGCGGGAGCCGGCTATCAGGCCATCATCGTCCAGGGCGGCGGCACCGACCCCACGGCCGAGCGCCGCGCGATCGACGCCCTGGTGGACCGGCAGGTCGACGGCATGCTCGCGGTCGCCCCCGTCATCACCAGGAAAGAGCTGGAGGGGATCGGCCGGGGCACGCCCACCGTGGTGCTGGGCCGGCACGACCGCTCGACGGTGTACGACTCGGTGCTCGACGACGACGAGGTCGGGGCCGAGCTGGTCGTGGAGCATCTCATCGGGCTCGGCCACCGCCGCATCGCGCACATCTCGCAGAAGGACAACGTCCCGGCCCGTCCCGCGGCGCTGCTGCAGACCGTCAGAGCCAGGACGTACGAGCGGGTGATGGCCGAGCACGGCCTGGCCGAGCACATCGCCGTGGCGGCCACCTCCTACACCGAGGAGGGCGGCTACCTGGGCACCCGCGAGCTGCTGGCCCGCGAGCCGTGCCCCACCGCCATCTTCGCGGGCGCCGACCAGGCCGCCTTCGGCGCGCTCGCGGCCGTCAACGAGGCCGGGCTGGCGGTCCCCGCCGACATCTCGGTGGCCGGCTACGACAACTCGCGGCTGACCGCCATGGCGCACGTCTCGCTGACCAGCGTGGACCAGGACGGCGCCACCATGGGCCAGACGGCCGGGCGGCTGCTGCTCGAACGCGTCCAGGGCCGCACCTCCGCCGTGCGCTTCTCCGTCACCCCCACGCTGGTGGCCCGCCGCTCCACCGCCCCGCCGCCGGCCGGGTGACTCAGGCCGGGTGACTCAGGCCGGTTGCGCGGGCCCGTCGCTCCGGGCGACGCCGAACCGGGCCCGGTAGGCCGACGCGCTCAGCCCGTAGTGGGCCTTGAACCGGCGGGCGAAGTAGTTCGCGTCCGGCCAGCCGACCGCCTCGCCGATCCGGGTGATCGACTGGTCGGTGTGCAGCAGCAGGCCCGCCGCCAGCTCGACCCGGAAGCGTGACAGGTACGCCATCGGCGGCAGGCCGGTCGCCGACTTGAAGCGGCGCACCAGGTAGCCGCGGGTCAGGTGCAGCTCGGCGGCGAGCTCGGCGAGCGTCCAGCGGTGCTCGGGCGCCGACTCCATCAGCCCCATCGCGCGCACGATCGCGGGGTGGCTCGGCCCGGTGGCCTGGAAGGCGTCGCCGGTGGTGCGGGCCACGGCGCGGGCCAGGCAGCCGAGCACCAGCAGCAGCCGCCCGATGATGTCGCCGCGATGCGGCCCCACGGGCCGGAAGCACAGCCGGTTCAGTGCGTCGAGGTGCTCGGCGCACTCGGCCAGGGCGGCCGGCTCCAGCCGCGTGGTCAGCATCCCGCGCCGCTGCACCGAGTGCGGCCCGGTCCACAACAGGTAGCTCAGCAGGGCGTCCTCGCGGATCCAGGCCAGCTCGCGCTGCAGCGTCTCGGTGGAGAAGCAGCAGTTGTACAGGTCGAGCCCCCTGCACTCCTCGTAGCCGTGCCACACCCCCGGCCGCAGCAGGATGACGTCGCCCACGGCCAGCGGCCGGCGCCCCGCCAGCGACACGTGCACGCCCGCGCCGCCGGTCACCACGGCGATCTCGACGAAGCTGTGGGTGTGCACGGGGTGGCTCTGTTCGTGCAGGTAGTGGCCGGCGTAGGCGAGCGTGCCGGCGGTGAAGTGCAGCAGGACCCCGGACCGGTCGACGGGTGGCTCGGCCATGCCCGGACTGTACTGCGGCGACGCCGGACGGGGGCGGCGCGAGGTGCATTTCGTGCTACCTCTGGCGCACTTTGGCCTAGCCGCGCCCACCGGCGGGACTCAGGATGCGAAACACGGCGGAAACCTCGGCACGCCGGTACCTCTCCCCCCGGAGGCTTCACTGTGGATCCACGTACGGGCACTCGCTCACCGGCCGTCAGACGCCGCGTCGCGTCGCTGGCCGCCCTGCTGGCACTGATGGCGCCCGGAGTCCACGTGCTCGGCGCGGCCCCGGCCGCCGGCGCCGACTGCGCGGCCGTGCCCTGGATGGACCGGTCGAAGTCCCCCGAACGGCGGGCCCGCGCCCTGCTCGCGGCCTCGTCGCTGGACCAGAAGCTGCGCTGGCTCGACGAGCACTCGGCCAACGACCCGGCGCGCACCACGTTCACCACCGCCGCGCCGCGCGAGCTGCCGCCGGGAGAGTTCGTCCCGATCACGTTCACGATGCCGCCGCAGGTGGAGTGCACGCCGACGATCCAGTACACCGACGCGCCGTCGGCGATCGCCGGGGCGGGCGCGGGCGTGACGGTCTTCCCGGCGAACGTGTCCCTGTCCTCCTCCTGGGACCGGGCCCTGGCCTACGACAAGGGCGTCGCGATGGGGCACGAGGCCTGGCGCAAGCAGCGCAACGTGCTGCTCGGCCCCGGCCTGGCCAGTGGGCGCGACCCCCGCAGCGGCCGTACGTCGGAGTATCTGGGGGAGGACCCGGTGCTGTCGGGCCTCATGGCCGGCGCGTACAGCAAGGGCGTCGGGGCCAACCCGGCCGAGCCCGTCCAGTCGCAGCTCAAGCACTACGTCGCCAACGAGCAGGAGACCGATCGCAACAACAGCTCCTCCAACGTGGACGGCCGCACCCTCCGCGAGATCTACACCCTGCCCTTCGAGATCGCGATCGACCGGGGCGACGTGGGCTCCGTCATGTGCTCCTTCAACCAGGTCAACCACGGCTGGGCCTGCGGCGACGACCAGCTGCTCGGCCGGATACTGAAGCGGGAGATCGGCTTCGGCGGGTGGGTGGTGACCGACTTCGGGGCGCGCCACTACCTGACCGACCCGGTGCCGTCGCTGAAGGCGGGCCTGGACCAGGAGCTGAACGCGTGGCGGTACTGGACGCCGATGGCCATCAAGGAGCAGATCGCGCAGGGGCGGCTGAGCGTGCGGGACGTGGACGAGGCGGCGTACCGGATCGTGCGCGCGCACATCGCGGCCGGGCTGTTCGACGTGCCCCGCCTGAGCGCCCCCGACGCCGACGTCTCCACGCCGCAGAGCGAGGCGCTGGCCCGCAGGCTGGCCGAGCAGGGCTCGGTCCTGCTGAAGAACTCCGGCGTCCTGCCGCTGTCGCCGTCCGTCAAGAAGATCGCCGTCATCGGGCCGACGGCGGCAGTCACGCCGGCGACCGGGGACATCGACGCCTCCAGCGTCTGCCTGCACACCGCACCGAACATCCCCTGCACCGCCAAGGCGCCGCTCGACGCGATCACCGCGCGCGCCCAGGCGAACGGCGCCACGGTCACCTACGCCGACGGCAGCGACCCCGCCGCCGCTGCGGCCGCCGCGGCCGCCGCCGACGTGGCCGTCGTGTTCGGCTACTACCGGGAGGGCGAGTTCGCCGACCGGCCCGGCATCTCTCTCGACGGCGGCGGCGACGCGCTCGTCGCCGCGGTCGCGGCGGCCAACCCGCAGACCGTCGCCGTGCTCCAGACCGGCGGACCCGTCCTCATGCCGTGGATCGACGCGGTCAAGGGCGTGCTGGAGGTCTGGTACGCGGGCGAGGAGATGGGGCCCGCGATCGCCTCCCTGCTGTGGGGCGACGTGGCGCCCAGCGGCAAGCTCACGCACTCCTTCCCCAAGTCGGAGTCCGACCTGCCGACGGCCGGCGACCCCGAGCGCTACCCGGGCACCTTCTCCGACGGGTCCGTCGTCCGCCCGCCCGGCAACACCGAGCCGCGGCAGGTCACGTACAAGGAGGGGCTCGAAGTCGGTTACCGCTGGTACGCGGCCCGCGGCATCGAGCCGCTGTTCCCGTTCGGGCACGGGCTGACCTACACCACGTTCGCCTATGACCGGCTGCAGGTCTCGTACGGGGCGAAGGAGCTGCGCGTACGCTTCCGGCTCACCAACACCGGCTCGCGGGCCGGCACCGAGACGGCCCAGGTCTACGTCGAGCTGCCGCGGGCCGCGAACGAGCCGTCCAAGCGGCTGCTCGGCTGGCAGAAGGTCACGCTGGCCCCGGGCGAGTCCAGGAGCGTACAGGTCACCGTCAGCGCGGACGACCTCGCCGACCTGCACCTCCTGCAGTACTGGAACGCGGGCGCCGGCAAGTGGGCCACCGCCAGGGGCGGCTACGACGTCACCGTCGGCACGTCCTTCGACACCGCGCTCAAGGACCGGTTCACGATCCGCTGACCGGCCCGATCACCGGCCCGATCACCGGACGGGGGTGAAGGCGCGAAACGTTAACCGCGCCTTCACCCCCGCCGCGCTAGGAAGGAAGGATGCGGATCCTGGTGGCCGAGGACGAACGGGTCCTCGCTGACCTCATCGGTGAAGGTCTTCGACGCGAATCGATGACGGTCGACGTGGTCTACGACGGCGGTGCCGCCCTGGAGCGGCTGGCGGCCGAGGACTACGAGGTGCTCGTGCTCGACCGCGACCTGCCGGTGGTCCACGGCGACGCCGTCTGCAGGGTGCTGGCCGAGCGGGCGGCGCCGGTGCGCGTCCTGATGCTGACCGCGGCGGTCACGGTCGGCGACCGGGTCGCCGGCCTGGGCCTCGGCGCCGACGACTATCTCACGAAGCCGTTCGCCAGCGCGGAGCTGTTCGCCCGGGTCCGGGCGCTCGGGCGGCGCACCGCGGCCCGGCTGCCACCGGTGCTCGAACGCCACGGGGTCGTGCTCGACAGCCCGCACCGGCAGGCCTTCCGCGACGGCGTCTACCTGCGGCTCTCCCGCAAGGAGTACGCGGTGCTGGAGGTGCTCATGCGCGCCAGGGGCGCCGTGGTCACCACCGAGGAGCTGCTGGACCGGGCATGGGACGAGCACACCGACCCGTTCACCACGGTGGTCAAGGTGACGGTGAGCAAGTTACGCGTCAAGCTCGGCGACCCGCCGCTGATCAGGACCGCTCCCGGCGGTTACGCGCTGTGATGCGCGCGACGATCAGGACCCGGCTGACGCTGGCGTTCGGCGGGCTGTTCCTGGTGGCCGTCACCCTCGTGCTGTTCGCCGCGAACCGCATGGTGGAGCGGGCCTTCGACGGCAGCGTCAACGTCTGGTCCGAGGAGTCGCAGGACCGTCACGCGCCGCCCGGGATCAAGGTGCCCTCCGAGTTCGACACCGAGCGCGTCGTGAGAGCGGTGCGCGCCGACGTGCTCAGCTCGCAGTGGCAGATCACGCTGGTGTCGATCGCGGTCATGGGGGTGATGGCGTTCGGCCTGTGCTGGTGGCTGTCCGGCCGCGCGCTGCGCCCGGTCCACCGGATCACCGGTACGGCGCGGCGCCTGTCGCTGTCCAACCTCGACGAGCGCATCAACATGAAGGGACCCCGCGACGAGCTGAAGGAGCTCGCCGACACCTTCGACGCCATGCTGGACCGGCTCGCCCGCTCCGCCGCCGACCAGCGCCGCTTCGTCGCCAACGCCTCGCACGAGCTGCGCACGCCGCTGGCCGTGCAGCGGGCCGCGATCGAGATCGGCCTGGCCGACGCCTCGCCGGAGCGGGTCGCCGCCATGCGCGCCGAGCTCCTGCGCAGCACCGAGCGCTCCGAGCGGCTCATCGACGGCCTGCTCGCCCTCGCCCAGGGCGAGCGCGGGCCGCGGATGCGCACTCCCGTCGATCTCGCCGCGGCCGTGCGCCGGGCCGTCGAGCAGCACGCCACCCCGGGCATCTCGATCGACCTCGACCTCCGGCCGGTGACCATCGCGGGTGACGAGGTGCTGTTCACCCGCCTGGTGGACAACCTGGTGCAGAACGCGGTCCGCCACAACCATCCCGGCGGGCGGGTCACCGTACGGGTGGCGCCGCGCGCCGGTCTGGTCATCTCCAACACCGGGCCGCTGGTGGACCCGGGGCGGGTGGACGAGCTGTTCCAGCCGTTCCGCCGGCTGCATCCCGACCGGACCGGGTCCGGGGAGGGGGCGGGGCTCGGCCTGTCCATCGTCGCGGCGATCGCGGCCGCCCACGACGCCGCCGTCACCGCCACGGCCAACCCCGATGGCGGCCTCACCGTTCACGTCTCCCTGCCGGGAACCGCCGCTGCGCCGTGACCGCTGCCTCGCGGACCGCTGCTTCCTCGTGACCCCTGCCTCGCGGACCGCTGCTTCGTCGTGACCTTTTGCCGCACGGACCGCCCTTACGTCCTGACCTTCTGCCTTACGGACCGCTGCTTCGTCGCGACCTCCTGCTTACGGGCCGCCCGTTTCGTACCGATCTCTGCTCGACGGGCCTCCGGACGCCTAAGGTGGGGCGCATGGCGAAGATCGCGCCATGTGCGGATGCAGGCGTGGATTCGGCCTTCCTCGCGAGGAGGGATGATGCGCAGGACAGGTCGCCGGCCCGGGGCGTCGACCACCAGGGAGCAGATCGTGGCGGCGGCGGCCGCGTCGTTCAGCTCGATCGGCTACGAGGGCACCAGCATGCGCCAGGTGGCCGCGGGCGCGGGAGTCGATCCCGCGCTGGTGCGCCGGCTCTTCGGCGGCAAGGAACAGCTGTTCAGCGCCGTCGTGGCGGCGGAGTTCCGGCCGGCGGAGGCCGCGGTCACGCTGCTGGACGGTCCCCGGGACGAGCTGGGGGAGCGGCTGCTGCGCTACGTGCTCGACCTGCTGGGGGAGGTGGCGCGGCCGGGCCCGCTGCTCGGCGTGATCCGCTCCGCCGCGACCAGCGAGCACGCGGCGGCGCAGCTGCGGGAGCTCCTGGCCGCCGACCTGCTGGCCAAGCTCACGCGGGCGCTCGGCGTGGACGAGCCGGAGCGGCGCGCGGCGCTGGCGGCCAGCCAGCTCGTGGGGCTGGCCATCGCCCGCTACGCGGTCCAGGTGGACGCGCTGGTCTCCGCCGGCCCCGATGAGCTGGCCGGCTGGATCGCGCCCATCCTGCAGCGCTACCTCACCGGCCCGGCCCCGCTGCGGGTAGGGGGGCCTTGACCAGCGCCTGTGCTCACGAATGCCCTGAACCCTTCGCCACGCGCACGGGTCCGTTTGCTCACCAGAGAAAACGGACAAGGAGTCAGGCATGCAGATCGGTGTCGTCTTCCCGCAGACCGAGCTCGGCGCGGACGCGGGCGCGGTGCGTGCCTACGGGCAAGGTGTCGAGGAGCTCGGCTTCCGGCACGTGATGGCCTTCGACCACGTCGTGGGCGCCGACCCGGCGGTCCACCAGGGCTGGCAGGGCCCCTACGACGTGCGGACCACGTTCCACGAGCCGATGGTGGTCTTCGGGTATCTCGCCGCGCTGACCTCGCTGGAGCTCGTCACCAGCATCATCATCCTGCCCCAGCGCCAGACGGTCCTGGCGGCCAAGCAGGCGGCCGAGGTTGACCTGCTGAGCGGCGGCCGCTTCAGGATGGGCGTGGGGCTGGGCTGGAACCAGGTCGAGTACGAAGCGCTCGGCCAGGACTTCGCCACCCGGGGCAAGCGGGTCGAGGAGCAGGTCGAGCTGATGCGCCGGCTGTGGACCGAGCCGTCGGTCACGTTCGAGGGCACGTACGACCGGGTGACGGGAGCGGGGCTGGCGCCCCTGCCGATCCAGCGGCCGATCCCCGTCTGGTTCGGCGCGCAGTCGCCGGCCGCGTACCGCCGGGCCGGGCGGCTGGCCGACGGCTGGTTCCCGCAGTGGTCGCCCGGGCCGAAGCTGGACGAGGCCAAGACGCTGGTCGAGGAGGCCGCCGCGCAGGCGGGCCGCGACCCCGCCACGCTCGGCATGGAGGGGCGGGCGCAATGGCGGGGGAGCGCGGAGGAGCTGGACGAGCTGGTGCGGGGCTGGCGGGAGGCCGGGGCCACGCACCTCGCCATCGACACCATGAGGGCCGGGCTGGGCTCGGTCGACGAGCATCTCGGCGCGCTGGAGATCGCGGCCGACACGCTCGGCCTGCGCAAGGGCTGAGCCTGTTCTTGCGCTGGGGCTGTGCCTGTTTCTTGCGCTGGGGCTGGGCCTTTTTCTTGCGCTCGGTCAGCTCGACGTCATGTCCGAGGCGGCCAGGGTGCGCAGGTGGTCCAGCATCTGCCGGGGGGTGTCGGCGAGCGGCTGGACGCAGACGTGGTCCGCGCCGGCGTCGAGGTGCGCGTGTACCCGCTCGATGATCTTGTCTGGGTCGCCCCAGGCCACGATGGCGTCGACCAGCGCGTCACTGCCGCCGTTCGCCAGGTCGGCGTCTTCCCAGCCGAGCTCGCGCAGGTTGTTCGTGTAGTTCGGCAGGGCCAGGTAGAGCGACATGAACCGGCGGGCGGTCCGCCGCGCCCGCTCCGGGTCGGTGTCGAGCACGACCGTCTGCTCCGGCGCCAGCACGGGGTCGGGGCCGAGGACCGCGCGGGCGCGCGCCGTGTGCTCGGGCGTGACGAAGTACGGATGAGCGCCTTGGGCCCGCTGCGCGGCCAGCTCCAGCATCTTGGTACGCAGCGCCGCCAGCAGCCGGGGCGCCGGTTGCGGCAGCGGCCCGGAGTATTCGGTCGCGTCCATGACGTCCAGATATTCGCGCATCGCCGACACCGGCTTGCGATAGTCGTGTCCCCGCGCGGCCACCGCCGGCGCGTGGCTGACGCCGAGCCCGAGCACGAACCGCCCGTCGAACGCCTCCGAGAGGGCGTTCGCGCCGTTCGCGGCGGCCGTGGCGTCGCGGCCCCAGACGCTGGCGATCCCGGTGGCGACCATCAGCCGCTGCGTCGCGCCCAGCAGGATCGCCGAATGGGCCAGCGACTCCTTGCCCGTCGGCGTCTCACCGACCCACAGCGTGCCGAAGCCGAGCGACTCCACCTCGGCGGCCGCCTCCCGCTCGAACGAGGCGGACTCCGCGCTCAGCGTGCTGTTCCAGACGCCGACTCGCCCCATGCGCCGCTTCAGCGCCGCGACATCGATGCTCGGACCGGGCATCGCAACTCACCGCCTCGTTACGACCTGTCATCGACAGGTCACCGTACTCGCATGAGCACCCTACGCAACCCGGCGTCAGGGCAGGTTAACGCCCGCTTCAGAACTTGCCGTGTTCTCGTCCGCCCGGCTGGTCACGCGCACTTGCCGGCGAGCCAGGCTTTGTACTCCTTCGTGTAGTTCGTCATGACGCTCTTCGGGGCCGCGTCGAGCACGGCCTGCCACTGGCGCGTGTTCCCGGTCCAGGCGGGCGGGGGCTCGTTCCAGGCCACGCTGTCGGTCCAGCGGGCCGCCGACCCCTTGAGCAGGCCCGGGTGGCGGGCGGCGAGCTCGCCCTGGATCCAGGCGTCCTGGGAGTAGACCAGGATCTGCTGCGAGCCCTGGCGCTCCTTGATCGGGTCCGAGATCTCCTTCCAGGCGCTCGCGGCGTACGCGGGGTCGGAGAGGATGGCCCTGGTCTCGGGCTTGATCTCCAGGAGGGCGACCAGGCCGCGGGAGCGTACGTGGTCCAGCCACTGCCGCAGCGTGTAGACGCCCTCGCCCTGGTACGGGCCGCGGGTGATGCGGCGGGCCTGCAGGTTCTCCGTCCCGGCCGCCCACCAGAGGTCGGTGATCAGCTGCCGGCCGCCGGTCAGGCCGTTGGTGGAGGTGTTGTGCCACATGACCGCCTTGGTGCCCTGCTTGGTGAGCTGGACGTCGCCTTCCACCCCCTTGGCGCCCCAGGTCTGCTGGTCGTTCACTCCCCGGGGGTGGTTGGGCTGGCGTACCTGATCCCTGGTCCAGGGGTCCGCGCCCGTGGGGTAGCCGCCGTGGCCGAACAGCAGCGGGCAGGCGGGCAGGCGGGCCGCCCCGGCCCCCGCGCTCGAAGCCGCCGCGGGCGAGGCGTTCGCCGATCCGATGGCGGTCAGAACCGCCATCGACACCGCGAGTGCCGCCTTCTTCGTCATGTGTCGCATCCCATCTGTGAACCCGGCAGAAGCGAAGATCTGAGCAGGCTACGGGTCGCGCCGTTCACGATCAACAGGTGATCACGACCAGCGGTTGATCACGATCAGCAGGCGGGCGCGATCAGCAGGCGGGCGCGATCAGCAGGCGGGCGCGATCAGCAGGCGGGCGCGGTCGCAGGGGCCGGTCGCCATCGCCTAGCATTTAGACGGTCGTCGAAATCAGGAGGTGTGGGCCGGTGGCCGTCACCGCAGCCGCGTGCTGTGCCCCGATCGCGCGTGCACCGCTCTCGGAGGCCGACGCCGCGGACCTCGCGACCCTGCTCAAAGCGGTCGCCGACCCGGTGCGACTGCGCCTGCTGTCGATGATCGGCTCGCACGCGGGCGGCGAGGCGTGCGTCTGCGACCTGACCGACGCCTTCGACCTGACCGCCCCCACGATCTCGCACCACCTGAAGGTGCTGCGTACCGCGGGGCTGATCGGCGGCGAGCGGCGCGGCACGTGGGTCTACTACTGGATCATCCCCGAGCAGGTGGCCCGGCTCGGCGCCCTGTTCGCGCCGATGACCGCGCCGGCCTCCGCCTGAATCGGCCCTCCCGTCCGAGAGGGTCGCCGTAAGCGATGTTGGGTGGGAGGCCGGAGCCTCCGCCCCTCGCCGGCGCTTGACCTCTCTCCCGCGCCGCAGGATGTTTGGCCACAGCGCTTGCGACAGAGGAGGCGGGCACGTGGCGGACAATCTCGAAGACCGGGTCGAGAAGGTATGGACCGCGGCCCTGGCCGGCGACGACCACGGCGCGGCCGACGTCGCGCTCGCCGCGCTCGACGACGGCCTGCCCCCTGAGGACCTGCTGCTGGGCGTGCTCGCTCCCGTGCAGTCACGCGTCGGGGACGCCTGGGCCGCCAACGGCGTGACGGTCGCGCAGGAGCACATCGTGACCGCGGTCAGCGAGCGCGTGCTCGCCGCCGTCTCCCGCCACCCGGCCGCCCGTGCCCGGCACACCGAGGACAAGGGCCGGGCCACGGTGGCCTGCGTGGACGGCGAGTGGCACGCCTTCCCGGCGCGGCTGCTGGCCGAGCTGCTACGGCTGCACGGCTGGCGGGTCGATTACCTGGGTCCGCACGTGCCCACCCCGTACCTGCCGATGCACGTGAACGGGACGGATGCCGACGTGGTGGCGCTGTCGGCGTCGATGCCCAGCCGGCTGCCGGCCGCGCACGCGGCGATCGCCGCCTGCCAGGAGACGGGCAAACCGGTGCTGGCCGGCGGGGCCGCGTTCGGCGCGGACGGCCGCTACGCGCACCTGCTCGGCGCCGACGGCTGGGCCGCCGACGGGCTCGGCGCCGTGGAACACCTGGCCGGCGGGCCGCTGCGGCGCAGGACCCGGCCCGGAGAGGCGGGCGGACACCGGCCGCCCCCGGCCGGCGAGGAGTTCGACCGGATCAGCGGGATGGCCCAGGACGTGGTCAGCTCCGTCATGTGGAAACTGGGCGAGCGCCTCCCGGCGATGGCCGGCTACAGCAGGCAGCAGCTCGATCACACCACGAAGGACATCGGGTACATCGTCGAGTTCCTGACCATCGCGCTCTACGTGCGGGACCCGGAGCTGTTCTCCCGCTTCCTGCTCTGGATGGCGGGCATCCTCACGGCCAGGGGAGTGCCCGAGTCGACCCTGTTCCCGGCTCTCGACCTGCTCGCCGGACAGCTGAAGGACTTCCCCCACGCGCTCGCCACGGTGGAGCACGGGGTGGAGGTGCTGGGCCGCGAAGAGGGCAAGGACCGGCCCCGGCACCCGTTCTGAACGCGCGGCCGCCTCAGCCGTCACCCTCGCCGTCGTCATCGCCACCGTCGCTGTCGCCGTCGCCGTCGCCGTCGTTCAGGCTGCGCATGGCTTCGGCCATGGTGGCGAACAGCGGCAGCAGGTCGTCCAGCCCGCTGTCCCCCAGAGCTCGGCGTACGTGCCCGCAGGTGTCGACCAGCGCCATCAGCCCGCCGTGCTGCCGCATGTGATGGGCCAGCAGCACCAGCACGTCCACCCCGTAGTCATCGAGGAAGTGAAGGTCGCTGACCTCGACGATCAGCCGTGACTCGGGGAGATTGAGCAACCGGATCTCCCGCTCGACGTCCGCCACGGTGGCCTCGTCGAGACTGCCGTTCAAAGCGATCAACGCCCAAGTCCGCCGGTAGTCCGGAGAGTCCCTGCGCCTTGCCACGCGTCTTTACTCTTCCGTCAGCATCGCCATGAACAAGCTCACTTCTACCGACATTATCCTGTTGCGGCCCAGGCTTGGGCGCCAGTGTCACGTCCCGATGATCGACGGCGGATATTGCGGTGCGCCTCGCGAACCGTGCAGGCTACCTTGGCGGCATGCTCCCCGATCTTGGCGAGATCACCTCGGACGAGTCCTACGCCGTCCGGCGAAACGAGCTCGCGTTCTGGGAGCCGTGGGCGCGGCACGGGCTGAAGTCGCTGGGTCTCCCGCAGCCGGCCGTCTTCCGCTCACCGGGCAAAAGCACGAACCCCGTGCTGATCGGCGACAACGGCCTCGTCGTGAAGCTCTACAGCGAGTACTGGTACGGCCCCAGCAGCCTCGGCAGCGAGAGCGAGGCGTACGAGGTGCTGTCCGGGCAAGGGTTGCCCGTTCCCGAGCTGCTCGGCCGAGGTGAGCTGCTCCCGGGCGCCACCGGCTGGACCTGGCCGTTCCTGGTGCTGTCCACGGTCACGGGACGGCCGTGGTGGGAGGTGACCGAGGGCGCCGGCCGGGCGACCGGGCTCGCGCTCGCCCGGCAGGTCGGCGAGCTGCTCGGACGGCTACGGCATGTGCCGCTCACCGGCCCCCGGATCCTGTCCCCGACCTCGCCGGTGTTCGGCGACCTGCTGCGCGAACGCAGGGCGGCGACGGTCTCCGACCACCGGACGTGGGGACATTTGCCCCCTCACCTGGTCGACGCCATCGACGACTTCCTGCCCGACGTCGCCGACCTCATCGGCGGGGTCACGCCGGAGCTCGTGCACGGGGATCTGCACGGCGCCCACCTGTTCGCCGACCCGGAGCGCGGCGAGGTCACCGGGCTCATCGACTTCAACGACATGTACGCGGGCGACTTCCGCTACGGCCTGGTGCAGCTCCACCTGAGCACGTTCGGGGCCGACCGCGGGCTGCTGGCCGCCGCGCTCGACGCCGCCGGCTGGCCGGTTTCCGGCACCTTTCCGGAGGAGATGCTGGCCTACAGCTTTCTGCACGACTTCGAGGTGTTCGAGGGGCCGCTCCCCGATTTGACCGGCATCGCGAACCTGACCGAGCTGGCACACGTGCTGTGGGACGTCTCCGAGCCCGGCGCCGGATAGCGGGGGAGCGCCTCCCGCGGCCCGCGCGCGGGAGCATGGTCGAGCCGGCACACCAAGATCCGACACGCGCGGCGACGTACCTCCGGGTGGGGTCTGTGGGGAGTAGGGTGCGGGCAAAACGGGCTAAGGCGGGAGATCCTCCTCATGAGTGACGGTTCGGGCGCCCCATACATCGACATGACGCGGCCGCATTCGGCCCGGGTGTGGAACTGGCTGCTGGGCGGCAAGGATCACTACGCGGTCGACGAGGCGGCCGGCACGAAGATCTGCGAGGTCTTCCCGGGCATGATCGACATCGCCCGCCAGTCGCGCTACATGCTCGCCCGCGTGGTCCGCCACCTGGCGGGCGAGGCGGGAGTCACCCAGTTCCTCGACATCGGGACCGGGCTGCCCACCGTCGACAACACCCACGAGGTGGCGCAGCGCGTCGCGCCCGCGTCCCGCATCGTGTACGTCGACAACGACCCGCTCGTGCTGGCCCACGCCCAGGCCCTCCTCGTCGGCACCCCTGAGGGCGCGACCGCCTACATCCAGGCCGACGTCCGCGATCCGGCGGCCATCCTGCGCCAGGCCGCCGGCACGCTGGACTTCAGCCGGCCTGTCGCGCTGATGCTCATGGGGATCATGGGCCTGGTGCGCGACGACGAGCAGCCGCACGCGATCGTCCGCGAGCTGATGGCCGCGCTCCCGGCGGGCAGCTACCTGGCCCTGTACGACGGCTGCGACCTCGACCCCGCCTACGTCACCGCGATCCGCAGCTACAACTCGGCCAGCGGCGTGGTTCCCTACACGCCGCGCGGCATCCCGGAGATCACGGCGTACTTCGACGGCTTGGAGCTGCTGGAGCCCGGGATCGTGACGGTGACGCGCTGGCGCCCGGACCCCGGGCCGTGGGACGAGCCGCCGATCGTGGCCTGCGCCGGCGGCGTCGCCAAGAAACCCTGACCCACCGCCTCCGCCAACGTCGGCCATCCAGACCAGCCGCGCATGACGGCTGCCCGGGTCGGGTTGCCTGGGTCGGGCCGCCTGGGGAGGCTGCTTGGGTCGGGCCGCCCGGGTCGGCCGTCCAGGCTGGGCGTCCGGGCGGGGCCGTCCAGACTGGCCGTCCGGGTTGCCTGTCTGGGTGGGCCGTCTGGGTGGGCCGTCCG
>NZ_VCKX01000121.1 GCF_005889725.1 Nonomuraea zeae | reverse complement strand
ACGCCGCCACCCTGATGACCTTGGGCGACATCAACAGCGACGGTCACACCGACATCGCGGCCGTACTCAACGACCATCTCCAGGTCTGGAACGGCAAGGGCGCCAACAACTTCGCCGGCCGGATCGAGCTCGGCCCCGGCTGGACGCCGTACTTCCCCGGCAGCTGAACGCCACGGCGCGTCCGATCTCCGGCGGCGGACGGCCGGGGTCAGGCGCGCGGGGCGACCGGCGCGGGCAGGCCCACGCCGAACAGGCGGGCGTCCACCTCGTCGAGCGCCAGGCGCAGCGCGCCCAGCGCGACGCTCTCGGCGCCCAGGGTGGAGGCGCGGAGCTCGGGAACGCGCAGGCAGGTGCGCCCGAGCTCGCGGCCCAGCTGGTCGAGGATGAGGTCGGCGGAGCGGGAGAAGCCGCCGCCGAGGACGACGACCTGCGGGTCGAGGGTGAGGACCAGGGCGGCGGTGCCGACGGCGAGGTCACGGGTGTAGCGGCGGACGGCGGTCCTGGCCGCCTTGTCTCCGGCGCGGGCGGCGGTGAACACCCAGGCGGCCGCGCCGTCGGCATCGACGCCCGCGGGCAGGCTGGCGCAGTTTTGCAGATGGGAGGGCGCGGTGAGCCAGCGGACGGCCCGCAGCGCGCCGATCTCGCCGGCCGCGCCGCCGAAGCCGCGGCGCAGCGTGCCGTCGATGATCAGGCCTGCGCCGGTGCGCATGCCCGCCAGCAGGTAGACGATGTCGTCGGCGTCGCGGGCCGCCCCCTGCCAGCGCTCGGCCAGAGCGGCCAGCTTGCAGTCGTTCTCCACCTGGATCGGGCAGGAGAAGCGGCCGGCCAGGTGCTCGGCCGGGTTCACGTCGGCCCACCCGGGCAGCGGGGTGAACAGCGTCGTACGGCCGCTGGCGTCGACCGGCCCGGTCACCCCGACGGTGATCGCCCAGAGGTCGTCGGGGGGCAGGCCGACCGCGGCGAGGCACTCGTCCACGGCCGCGTCGACCACCGTGAGCCGCGCCGCCGGGCCGGCGTCCGGGTCGACCGGCAGCCGGGTGGTCCACGCGACGGTGCCGTCCAGGTCGGCGAGCATGACCAGCACCTTGTGCGCGCCGACGTCGACGCCGAGCACGTGCCCGGCGCCGGCGTTGAAGCGGTAGCGGCGGGCGGGCCGCCCGACGACGCTGCTGCCGTCGGGCTCCACGACCGTGAGCCAGCCGTCGGCGACCAGGCCCTGCACGATGACGTCCGTCCCGGGCCGGGACAGCCCGGTGCGGGTGGCCAGCTCCGTGACGGTGGACGGCGGGTGGCCCCGCAGGGCCCGGACGATGCTGAGCGCGTTGAGCTCCCGCATCCGGGTCACGTCCGTCCCGGTCGTGACCTGCTCGGTCACCGTCGCCCCCTCGATCCCCTGGATAATGCTGCGCTCTTTACAAAAGGGTAGTGCGAAGTCAGGAGATCGGATACCACTGCCCGTCGGGTGCGACGGCCGGGCCGAAGTCCACCTCCCGCCCGTCGATGGCGAAGACGTAGCGGCCCTTCCGTACCACGGCGGGCCGGGCCGCCAGGTACGCCGTCATGTCCGCCAGCTCCTCCGCGCGCAGCCACGACGGCGGGTCGGACACCGCGCGGAAGCCGCACACCGTGGCGAGGTCGCGCAGCCAGCCGAGCTGCTGGTCGGAGAGCAGGTTGAGGCGGCTGCGGAAGTACACGACGTCCGGATCGACCTCGGCCAGCGGCGCGTGCCACAGCCGGTGCAGCGTGTTGACCACGGCGTTGCGCGCCATCGCGTCGGACGGATCGTCGCTGGCGTAGTTCTGCCACATCGGGGCCACGTCCGGCCCGCTGCGCAGCCCGTCGAGCAGGCCGAGCGAGGGCAGCAGGATCGCGCCGCTGCCCAGCAGGTACACCTCCGGCCCGGCCGTCCGGCGGATCAGCTCCAGCGCCTGCCGGTAGGCCTGCTCGCGCCCCATCCCGCCCTGCCGCACGCCGGGGGCGGCGCCGGCGTTGATGAAGTCGAGCTTGAGATAGCCGAAGCCCCACTCGTGCACGACCCGCCGGATGAGCTCCGCCACGTGGTCGAGCGCGTCGGCCCTGGACAGGTCCAGCGCCCAGTACCCCGTCCCCCAGTTGTGGCCGGCGACCACGGGCTCGCCCCGCTCGTCCCGCAGCAGCAGCTCGGGCCGCTCGCGGGCGGTGCGCGAGCCCGGCAGCACGATGAACGGCGCCAGCCACAGCCCCGGCGTCAGCCCGGCGGCGGAGATCCGGCCGGCCAGCGCGCGCATCCCGGACGGGAACTTGGCGTTCGGCTCCCAGTCGCCGACCATCTCCTCCCAGCCGTCGTCGACCTGCAACACGTCGAACGGCAGCCCGTCCAGCGTGCCGATGTCCGCGGCCAGCCCCGTCTCGGTGATGCCCTCGTAGTAGGCGTACCAGCTGCACCAGACGTTCCCCGCGCGCCGTCCGCTGCTGCCGAGGCGGGCGGCGAGCGCGCGGGTGTAGGCGTCGAAGACCTCCTCCTCGTCGCCGTACGCGAGGAACCACGGTGCCCCGTCGTCCTCGTACCAGCCGGCGAGCGTGTCGCGGTCGGCCGCCAGGCGCGGGGTGCCGATGCCGAGCGCGCCGAGCAGCAGGACCCGCCCGTCGCCGCCCTGGAGGGCGGCGACGGCGGAGGAGTGGTGGCGGGACGGGTCGTCCCAGACGGGGTCGTCCGCGGTGGTGCGGCGCCGCGGGTCGGCGATGCGCAGCGGCGGCTCGGACAGCCGCCGCCAGCCGCACGGGCTCCACGAGTTCTGCCCGTGCCGGTAGAACAGCGCGTCGCCGAGGCCGTGCAGCACGGCCACCCGGCCGGGTGGCAGCACGACCCCGCCTTCGATCTTCTGTGGCGGCTCGGAGCCGGTCAGCTCAAGGGCTACGGTACGGCCTGCCAGCTCGACGAGCAGCGGCATGATGCTCCTTTTCTCGGTGGTTCTCTGTCCGTCCGGGTCAGGTGAACAGCGCGTTGACCTGGTCGTTGGCCTTCTTGAGCCCTTCGGCGGTACCGATCTGGCCGAGGACGATCGACTGGAGGGCGTCCTGGACGATCTGGCTCACCTCGTTGCCGTGGTCGGTGATGGGCAGCAGGAACGTCTCGCCCTGCGCCTTCGCCGCGTCGAGGAAGACGTGCACGTCACGCCCCTTGGCCTCGTGGGCGGCCGCGGCCTTGTCGCTCGCCGCCTTGATCGCGGGGAAGACGACGGCGTTGCCGGCGACGATGTTCTGGCAGTCGGCGGAGGCGAGGAACTTCACCCACTTCCAGGACTCCTCCGGGTGCTGCGTGCCGGTGAAGATCGCGTCGGACAGGCCGTTGATGGCGGTCTTGCGCCCGCCGGCCGGGCCGACGGGCATCGGGGCCAGGGCGAACTTCTGCTTGGCGTCCGGGCCCAGGTAGGTGTTGATCGTCCACGACCCGGCGAAGGTCATCGCGCCCTTGCCGGAGTTGAGCACCGCGTCGTTGCCCAGCGTGGACTGCTTGTCGAAGCGCGGCGCGTACCCCTTGTCGATGAGCTGCCGGTACCAGTCGATGGTCTGGGCGAGCTTGGGGTCGTCGTACTTGTACTGCGTTCCCCAGGGGTTCTTGTCCAGGTACGTCCATCCGTTGGCCACGGCCAGGTCGCCCCAGCCGTTCTGGCCCTGGGAGCCGTCGGCCCACTGCGGCAGGAAGCCGTACACCTTGACCTTGCTCTTGTCGAAGGCCGGGTCGAGGCCGTTGTGCCCGTTCTCGTCGACCGTGAGCTTGGCGATGACCTGCTGGAGCGTGCCACCGTCGGCGGGGTTCCAGGTGAGGTTCGCCATCTCGTCGGCCTTGACCTTCTGGTCGGCGAGCATCGTGCCGTTGTAGACGAGCGCCACGGTGTCCCAGTCCTTGGGCAGGCCGAACCGCTTGCCGTCCTTCACCCACAGGTCGGCCAGGCCCTCCTGGTACTGGGTCAGGTCCACCTTGTCCCGGGTGACGTACGGCTGGATGTCAAGGATCTGGCCGCTGCCGACGAACTGCGGATAGTAGGACCCGTGGTCGGTCCACACGTCCGGGGCCTGGCCGGCGGCCAGCTGGGTGGTGAGGCTCTGCCAGTACTGGTCCCACGCTGTCTGGGTGATCTTGACGGTGACGTTCGGGTTGGCCGTGTGAAAGGCATCGGCGCACGCCTGGTAGGACGCCAGCTGGTTGTCGTCCCACAGCCAGTAGTCGATCGTGACGTCGCCGCCGGCCGCGGCGCCCGGCGACTCGCCGCCGCCGGATCCGCAGGCGGCGAGGGAGCCGGCGAGGGCCAGCGACAGCAGCGCCAGGCCCGCTCTCTTGGTGGTGTTCATGGGTCGATGCCTCTCTTACGGGGGGTTATTTGATTCCGGAGAAGTTGAGCGACTGCACCAGCCGCCGGCCGAGGAAGACCAGCAGGAGCAGCACCGGCAGGACCGAAAGGGTCGATCCGGCCATGAGCCCGGTCCAGTCCGGGCGGGTGTTGGGCGACTGCTGGAGGAAGACGCCGAGCGCGACGGTGAGGACGCGGGTCTGCTCCTCCCGCCCGACCAGCAGCGGCCACAGGTAGTCCTTCCACGCCCACACCGTCGTGGTGAGCCCGATCGTGATCAGCGGCCCGCGGCTCATCGGCAGCACGATGCGCCAGAACACGCCCCACGCGCCGTTGCCGTCGAGCCGGGCCGCCTCCTCCACGTCGCGCGGGATGGACAGGAAGAACTGCCGCAGGAAGAAGACCGCGAACGGGGTCATCAGGATCGTCGGGGCCACCATCCCGGCGAAGGTGTTGATCAGGTCGAGGTTCTTCACCAGCACGAAGTTGGGCAGGAGCGTGAAGATCGGCGGCACCATGAGCGCGGCGATCACGACGCCGAAGACGAGCTCGCGCCCGGGGAAGCGCAGCCGGGCGAACGCGTAGCCGGCCATCGCGCAGAAGAACGTCTGCAGCGTAGCGATCAGGCCGCTGTAGACGACCGAGTTGAGCAGGTAGCGGGCGAAGTTGATCTGCGCGCCCGACCCGCCGGCCGCGCGGGCCTCCTCCTGGCTGGTGAGGCCGAGGATGCGCAGGAAGTTCACCATCGTCGGGTGCCGCGGGAACAGGGCACCGCTGTCGGCGTAGAGGTCGGCGGCGGGAGTGATGGCCGTGCGGACCATCCAGTAGAAGGGGAACAGGGTGAGCAGGAGGGCCACGGCCAGGACGGCCCAGGCCGGCAGCCGGCCGATGTTCGCGATGCGGCGCAACGTGTTCTCTCCTCAGGCCAGGTCCGAGCGGGACGCCCGCAGCAGCCGCATCTGCACGACCGTGAGCACGCCGAGGACGAGCGCGAGCAGGAGTGCCGCGGCCGAGGCGTAGCCCATGTGGAAGTACTGGAAGGCCTGCTGGTAGATGAAGTAGTAGATGACTCTGATCGCGCTGCCGGCCCCGCTGCCCTTCGAGGCCACGGCGACCGTGTCGAAGATCTGGAACGAGCCGATCAGCGACACCACCAGCACCAGGGCGAGGACGGGCCGCAGCATCGGTAGCGTGATCGAGCGGAACATGCGCAGCTCGCCGGCGCCGTCGATGGCGGCGCTCTCGTACAGGTGCGGCGGGATCTGCAGCATGCCGGCGTAGAGCAGGAGCGCGGTGTAGCCGGTGTACGCCCAGGTGTTGACCATCCCGATCGTCGGCATGGCCCAGTCGGGGGAGACGAAGAAGCCGACCGTGCCGAAGCCGAGCGCCTTCAGCAGGTGGTTGACGAAGCCGAGGTCGGCGTCGAGCAGCCAGATCCACAGCAGGCCGACGGTGACGTTCGGCACCAGCCACGGCAGCAGCAGCATCGCGCGGAGCGCCACCGACCGGGTGAGGCGGTGCATGAGCGCGGCCAGGAGCAGCCCGAGCAGCAGCTGCGAGCCGATGTTGATGACGACGTAGTAGGCGGTGACCGCGAGCGAGTGCCAGAACTGCGGGTCGCGGACGAGCTGCGCGTAGTTGTCCCCGCCGACGAAGGCGGGCTCGCTGAGCAGGTTGTAGTCGGTCAGGGAGTACCAGAACCCGCGGACGGTGGGGTAGCCGAAGAAGATCGCGAAGCCGGCGAGCGCGGGGATCAGGAAGATCCACGCCGCCCGGCGGTCGTCACGCGGCCGGGCCCGTCTTCGCCGGGATGCGCCGTCGTCGTCGCTCGGCTCGGCGACCTGGGACCGTTCCTCGGTCCGCATCGTTCTCATCATCGTCCTCGGCGCTCGGTGAAATTGACCTCTTGTCACGAGATGACTTCCGAATAATGATGTGAGGCATCGGAAGTTTGTCAATAGCTCCTCATAACTTGGCGAGCGTACGGCAGCGTCTCCGAATCCTTCCGTCCCACGTCAACCCCCATGCGGTGGGCTCTCCGGAGCCCGCGGCAGGCTTCGGCCGTCCACGTATCTCGGAGGTTTCTCAGTCATGCCTGCCTTTGTCCTGCCCTCGCGGCGCCTTCGCCGGGCCGTGCTCGCGGCCCTCGCCGCCGTCGCGCTGGCCCTGTTACCGGCCGCCCAGGCGTGGGCGCTCGCGCCGGTCGCCGGCGGGGTGCCGTCCCGGCCCCCGGCCCCGGCGTCGCCCGACCCGTCGCTCCAGGCGCATCCGCTGGCGGCCGCATCCACGCCGCTGGACAACCCGCTCAAGGGCTTCGCCCGCTTCTACTGGCCGGGGAGCGACCAGAACACCGGCTACCCGCACTCCCTCACGTGGAGCTATTTCGGCCTGTCAGAGGTGATGACCGACCCGGCCGACTGCTCGAAGTACAACTGGTCCGTCCTCGACGCCGCGCTGACCGAGATCGCGTCCTACGGCAACCAGGCGGCCGTGCGGTTCTACCTGGAATATCCCGGCGGCAGCGGCAGCCATCCGGCCAACGCCATCCCGCACTGCTTCGACGGGCACGTCACGTACCGGACCAACACCTACTGGAGCACCACCAGCCCGGACTACGACAGCCCGTACCTGCTCGACGCGCTCGGCGACTTCATCGCGGCCTTCGGCGCCCGATACGACGGCGACCCGCGCATCGGGTTCATCCACCTGGGCCTGATCGGGCTGTGGGGCGAGTGGCACACCTGGCCGTTCGACACCGACACCGGCGGCGACACGTACCCGAACTTCATGCCGACCGACGCGCACGCCGCGCAGATCCTCCAGGCGTACGACGACGCGTTCGCGCGGACCAAGCTGGAGGCGCGCTACCCCGACTCGGCGGCGGGCGCGGCGACGAACATGAACATCGGGTACCACGACGACTCCTTCTGCTACCGGGAAGGCTCGCCGCCGGCTGGCGTCACCCTGCCGCAGTCGCTCGGCGGCGCCGGCTACGCCCAGCTCCAGCGGGCACTCAGCCAGGGCGCCGAGAACAAGTGGATCACCGACTCGATGGGCGGCGAGGTCCGGCCCGAGATCCAGTCCTCGGCGTTCGCGTCCTGGCCGGGCGGGTCCGGGCAGGTCGACAACATGAAGGCCTGCATCGAGCTGGAGCACACCACCTGGAAGATCAACGAGCAGAGCCAGAGCTACCCGCCCGGTGACCCGAACGTCGCGGCCGCGGTCCGGCTCATGGGATACGACCTCAGCGTCGGCAACGCGTACTTCAAGAACACCGCGAGCGGGACCACGAACGTGGGCGTCCGGATCAGCAACAACGGCGTGGCGCCGTTCTACTACCCGTGGACGGTCACCCTCGGCCTGAAGAACGCCGCGGGGACCGTGGTCAAGACCTTCGACACGTCCTGGGACCTCCGCACGGTCATGCCGCTCAAGATCCGCGCGTTCCCCGACTGGGGCGTGGGCTCGGACCCGGCCTATCTGGACTACGGCTATCCCCAGTACTTCCAGACCGGCGTGAACCTCTCCGGCGTGCCCGCCGGCGGCTACCAGTGGGTCCTGCGGGTGAAGAACCCGCTGGAAGCCGTGTCGTCGAACGCCAAGAAGCTGCGCTTCGCCAACGCCACCCAGGGCGCCGACGGCTGGCTCGGCCTCGGCCCGGTCACCGTCGGCACGGGCGGCGGCACGGACACCACGGCGCCCAGCGCGCCCGCCGGGCTGGCCTCTCCGTCACGCACGGCGAACGCGGTCACCCTGTCCTGGACGGCCGCCACGGACAACGTCGGCGTCGCCGGCTACCGGATCTACCGCGGCGCCACCGAGGCCGGGACCTCGGCGACGACCACCTTCACCGACACCGGGCTGAGCCCCGCGACCTCCTACACCTACACCGTCAAGGCGTACGACGCCGCGGGCAACACCTCCGCCGCGTCGGCGCCCGTCACCGTCGTCACCCTTCCGGCCTCGTCCGGGGGGCTGGTCGTGGACGACTTCGACGGCAACCCGGCGTACCCGTCCGCGGCGCTCAACGACCTCGGCAAGTGGACCGGCGGCAACTGCTTCCTCAACGGCGGCGGCTCAGGGGCCGTCTCCGGCGGGGCGCTCAGCCTGCGCTACGACAACTGCGGCTGGTTCGGCAGCGACGTCAACACCGGCCTGTCGGCGTACACGTATCTCGTCGTCCGGATCAAGGGCGCGGCAGGAGGCGAGCAGGCCCACTTCAACCTCGGCCTCGGCGGGGTGAGCAAGGTCTTCGGCGACTACACGCTCGACGGCGGCGGGCATCCGGCCATCACGACCGCGTACCAGGACATCAGGATTCCGATGTCCGCGAACGGGATCAACCGCGCGTCCCCCGGACAGCTCGCGATGGGCTTCTGGTACGGCGGCGACAGCACCGTCACCATCGACTCCGTGTCGTTCCAGTGACGTGCCGGGGAGGCCGGGACCCCGGTGCCGGCCTCCTCGACCGCATTCGTCCCCTTCGGTCAGACCATCAGCCTGCGGCCTCTCGCGGATCGGTGGGTCTGGAGCACCGTCCGCAGCGCGGCCTCCGCCTCCTCGTCGTACACCCCGGTCATGGCGAGGACCGCCTTGCGCTGCAGCCACTTGACGGCTGCCCCGGTCACCGAGCCGAACTCCCCGTCCACGTCCAGCTTCGGCCGGTGCCCGGCCAGGTTCAGGGCGATCTGGAGCTGCGAGACCCGCAGCCCGGAGGAGCCCTGGGCCAGCGGGGGAGTGCCGTCGGGGATGGCGAGGGCCGGCCCGCCGGTCAGGAGGAGCGCCCGGAGCTGCGCGCGGTCGCCCTGGTACATGTTGACGTCGCAGGGGCCCTCGGGGAACCCCGGCACGCTGCCGCTCTCGGTGAACTGGAGAATGGAGACGGTCTCGTCGCCGTAGGGCTTCCACCATTCGGCGAGCACGCGGTCGTACAGCTTCTGGGGAGTCCCCACGCCGGAGACGTAGCGGGACGCCCACAGCGTGTCGAAGAACGACAGGTCGCCCTCCCCGTGCTGCTTCCAGTACCAGCGCGGGTAGTACCCGATCACGGGATGCCCGCCGGTGCGGCTCTTGAACTCCGCGACCCATTCCATGGCGTCCTCGGCCGTCGCCTGCCGGCTGACGCCCTCTCGTGACTCGACGTCCAGCGCCACCATGATCGGGGCGACGTCGCCCACGACGTCCAGGAAGAGGTCGACCTGTCGCGTGATGTCGGCGTCGCCGCGCAGGAAGCAGTACGCGCCGGGCACGAACCGCTCGCCCAAGGCCAGCATGGCGGTCCGGTTGCGCGCCCAGGTGGGGTCCTTGTAATGGACGCCCTCGGTCGCCTTGGCGAACGCGAACTCGACGCCCGAATCCGCGATGGCGGCCCAGTCGAGCCTGCCGTTCCAATGGGATACATCGACACCGAACATGGTGATCACCTGCGTCATTCCACGGGAGTGCCCACTGTTGTTCGTGGCTTTTTGAAATGGCTGGGTATTCGATCCGCCGATCGCGCTTGTTTCCCAGTCATTCGTGACCCTTCACTGAAAACGATATCGAAGGCGGAAGTCCGGTGGCCCAAAGTGGGAGTCAAAGTCGCTTGGCCTCCAGGCCGCCGGCCGGCGATGGCCGCCGGATCCTGCGGAACGCGGCCTGACGGGCCGGGAGAATCATCCCGGGCTTTACTTCGCGCCGGTCTTACGCTGGCCGCCCGCGCGGGATAACAGAGAGGGCGAAACGCAGCGTCAAGATCGCTCATACTTCTCATTGTCCGGAGCGCCCAGTGCCCGTCCCAGATATTTCCGTGCTTAAAGACATCCTGCGGCGGAGCACCGCCAACTGGCAAGCGACCGCAAATCCGATCACCGACCTTGACGACGACGAACGGAACGGTCTGCTGGGCGTGGTGATCCCGCGCCAGGCGCTGGCCGAGCTGATCACCCGCCCGCGCGACACCACCGCCATCGCAAATCTTCCGGCCGCCGTGGACTGGCGGAACATGAATGGGCGTAATCATGTGTCTCCGGTCAAACATCAATTGAACTGCGGCTCCTGCGTGTCCTTCTGCACCTGCGCGGTCGTGGAGTCGGCTGTTTCGATCGCGACGGGCGCCGAGATAGATCTCAGCGAGGCGGATCTGCACTTCTGCTCCGCGCACGGCGCGGGCTGCGGCGGGTGGTGGCCGTCGGATGCCATTGACGAGGCCGGGCGCCGCGGCATCCCGCCAGAAGAGTTCTTCCCCTATCCGAGCGCGTTCGACGAGGCCGGGAATCCCGGCTGCCGGTTGCACCCCGACCGGGACAAGCAGTTGTACGCGCCCACGGGATATTCCACGCTCATGTCGACCGCGGAACGCAAGCAGTGGCTGGCGACGCGCGGGCCGGTGTGCGCGGTCTTCCACGTCTACGATGACTTCTTCGCGCTCTCGAACGAGGTCTACCGCCACGTGACCGGAGGTCACGCCGGCTACCACTGCGTCGAGGTGATCGGCTATTCGGACGCCGACCAGTGCTGGATCGCCAAGAACTCCTGGGGAGCCGATTGGGGAGACGGCGGCTTCTTCCGGATCGGTTACGGCGAGTGCGGCATCGACGACACGAGCAACGACCGTGACCCCGACGGCTCGCTGAATCGGTTCCCGATGCACGGCGTCGAGGGGGTGCGGCTGCCCGGCGGGTGGAGAAGCTTCCAGCTGAGCGTCGAGGCGAGCGCCTCCACGGCCGGCACGGTGACCGCGGTGTCGCGGATCCCCAACAGCATGGAGCTCTGGTGGGTGGCGCCGAACGGTTCGGTTCAGGGGGCGTTCTGGTATGAGGGCGGGAGCTGGCAGACGTACGAGATCGGCGGTCCGGGGAGCGCGTCGCCGGACTCCGGGGTCACGGCGGTGTCGCGCATTCCCGGGAGCATGGAGCTGTGGTGGGTGGCCCCGAACGGTTCGGTCCAGGGGGCGTTCTGGTACGAGGGCGGGAGCTGGGGCCGCTACGAGATCGCCCCCGCGGGCAGCGCCGCGCCCGGCGCCGGGATCACGGCGGTGTCCCGGATCCCCACCGGCATGGAGCTCTGGTGGGTCGCGCCGAACGGTTCGGTTCAGGGGGCGTTCTGGTACGAGGGCGGGAGCTGGCAGACGTACGAGATCGGCGGTCCGGGGAGCGCGTCGCTCGGCTCGGGGATCGCGGCGGTGTCGCGGATCCCCGGGAGCATGGAGCTGTGGTGGGTGGCGCCGAACGGTTCGGTTCAGGGGGCGTTCTGGTACGAGGGCGGGAGCTGGGGCCGTTACGAGATCGGCGGCGGCGCGAGCGCCGCGCCCGGCTCCGGGATCGCCGCCGTGTCCCGCATTCCCGGGAGCATGGAGCTCTGGTGGGTCGCCCCGAACGGCTCGGTCCAGGGGGCGTACTGGTACGAGGGCGGGAGCTGGCAGACGTACGAGATCGGCGGTCCGGGGAGCGCGTCACCCGGCTCCGGGATCGCGGCGGTGTCGCGCATTCCCGGGAGCATGGAGCTCTGGTGGAGTGCCCCGAACGGCTCGGTCGAGGGCGCGTACTGGTACGAGGGCGCGAACTGGAGCCGCTACGAGATCGCCCCGGCCGGCAGCGCCGCGCCCGGCGCCGGGATCACGGCGGTGTCCCGGATCCCCAACAGCATGGAGCTCTGGTGGATCGGCGCGAACGGCTCCGTCCAGGACGCCTACTGGTACGAGTAGCGGGCCGGACGAGGGATGGGAGCGGAAGTGGTACGCGAAGGGCCTTCGTCCCGGGTGGCGGCGTCCGGAGGGCTGATCGAAGTCCGCCTGCCGGAAATACCCTCATCGGGCTACCGGTGGGACCTGCAGAACGCCGGCGACCCGCTCGTACGCGTGGTGAGCACCCGCTTCGAGGAAGATGCGGGCGAGAAGGGGATGGCGGGAGGCGCGGGAACGCGCACGTTCGTCATCGAACTCCTGGACCCGAGCATCCAGAGCATCGGGTTCGTCCTGAAACAACCCTGGCAGGCGGAGGCGATCGAGCAGCGCCTCATCACGATCGCCCCCTCGGCCACGGAATGACCAGCCGCGACACATCAGTCCAAACCGATATGGAGAACCTCGAATGAGCGAGACCACGTACGAACTCCGCGGGCCCGGCGTCCAGATCACGTACCGGCAGGGCGAGCTGTCCGTCGACGGAGACGCGTCGTATCTGCAGGACCGGCAGTTCACCGGCGACGGGCTGGAGGAGTCCGCCATCGGCATCGGCCGGCTGGTCACGGCGGTGCTGGTCCCGGTCAACCGCAGCGGCTCCGAGATCACCCTGACCCTGCTGCTGCCGGATGCCGCCCCGGAGGACGGGGTGGGTGCGCAGGCCACCGGGGTGGCGGTCATCACCAACCAGGGGGACGAGTCGACCGTGCGGCAGCACTACGAGGTCCGCCCGCTCTCCGGCTCCGTGTCCTCGTGACGGTGCCCCCGGCGGTCACGGACCGAGGGAGGCGCCGGAAGCCGGACCGAGGGGAGCGCCGGAAGCCGGACCGAGGGGAGCGCCGGAAGCACCGCATCGAGCCGGTGGGGGGTCTTCGTGGAAGGACGGTTTCCTGCCGTGTGGCGGGGCCTGCCCGTTCCCTGGGTCGTCCGCTGGGGCTCTGATCTGGCCGATCCCGGCCCGGGGATCGGCTGGCACGGTGGCCGGCTGTCCTACCGGGACGAAGTGCCCGGCGACCGCCGGTTCGGCGTGCTGTGGTACCGCGATCTGACCGGCCTCCGGGGCCCGCCGCAGTTCGCCGCCATCCACACCCGCCGGCACCTGGCCGCCATGACCGGCCGCCGCTGCCAGGTCTGCGGCGGCACCGCGGTCGGCGCCGACGGCCGGATCCGGTGGCTGATCCCGCGCGACGAGTGGGACCGGCTCGCGCGTCCGGCCGGCCCCGCGTGGACGGCGACCCCGCCGTGCTGCCGGGCCTGCCGGCCGATCGCGCTGCGGCACTGCCCGCACCTGCGCTCGGTCGGCGCCGTGGCGGCATCGGTGGCGCGGGCGAGACCCGCCGCGGTCTACGGGGACCTGTACGAGCCCGGCCGGCTCGCGCCCTGCCGGGTCAACCTCCTCGTCCCGCTGCCGGCCGGCGGTGACCTGCCTCGCCTGCTCGGCAAGATGCTCGTCGTGGAGCTGGACGACGCCCGCATCATCCCGACTTAAGCCGATTAATGATGATTTAGGTGTACTTGGGGGGTACGTCGGTTTGGCGGCGGGCACGCGTACGAACAGGCACGCTATCCGTGCCAGGGTCGCCTCCGCAGGGTGTCGCCCGCGCCGGCGGCCCGGCTGCTGGAGCCGGTGGCGAAACCGGCCGGCTTCTCCATGCCGCACACGCGCGGCGTCCAGGACGTCCCTGGGTTTCGTTCGCTGATCGTCACTCACGCCTGGCGTCAGGTGCGTCGCGTCTCGACCAGGAAGGATGATCATGAGCAAGAGACCGGAAGCGGAACTCGTATCGGAAGCCGTGGACACCCAGCCCTGGGGTCCCACCGAGCCGGACGAGGAGCAGGTCCTGGTCGCACTGGGCTATGTCCTCGACCCGGAGACCGGCGTCTACGAGCACGGGCCGAACGGAAGGAGGATGCCATCATGACCGCCGAAAAGATGGTGGCACGGGCGAGCAACGACCTCGGACTCTCAGGCCGGCCCAACATCATCACCCGCTGGTACTCCGAGCGGAACGGGTCGGAGTTCCTGCGCGAACCGTGGTGCAACATGGCCATCACGTACTGGGCGCGGCACTCCGACAACGCCGCGGCGGTCCTGCCGAACGGAGATCGCGCCTACACGGTGTGGCACGCCCAGGACGGCGAACGACTCGGCCGCTGGCACGAGGGGACCGCGGCCAACATCAAGCAGTACGCGCGCCCCGGCTCGCTGGTGTTCTTCGACTGGGGCGGCACGAACTCCATCGGCCGGATCGACCACATCGGCGTGGTCGAGAAGAACCTCGGCGACGGCCGGCTCCAGACGATCGAGGGCAACACCGACGACGCGTGCAAGCGGCGCGTACGGGACTCCTCGGTGATCGCCGGATTCTGGAACCCGGACTACGAGAAGAACGAGAGCTGGACGGAGGCCATCATGCGCGAGCTCCCGATACTCAAGCAGGGCGACCAGGGACCGAACGTCCGCACGATGCATCACCTGATGCTCGCCAGGGACGTCCAGGGGCTGAGCGGCATCAGTGACACGACGTTCACCCCGGCCCATTCCATGGGCATCCGCGACCTGCAGACGGCCGCGGGGATCGAGGTCGACGGCGTCGTCGGACCGCAGACCTGGCCCGTGCTGCTCGCAGTGCACTGAGGGCCGGTGCGGCTCCGCGGGCCCGGCCGGACCCGCCGAGCCGCACACCACCCGATGAATTACAGAGCAGACCCGTACCGTGATATTTGAATGCAGGTGTGTACTGTATTTTAATTGCGGAGGCGGGATTGAGCCATGGGTGGGTACGTCCTCGGGTTCCACGACATCGACAAGACGCGGCTCATCCCGCCGCGCGTCATCACCTCCGATCCCTCCGTCGCCGGCGTGGAGGGCGCCACCCGGCGCATCGAAGACGGGCAGCTGATTCCCGTGAACGGCACCGAGGGGTACGTGGAGATCCTGCCGCGGCCCTGACCGCCCCGTCGCGGATCAGCTCGGAGCTGCGGAGCGCAGGGGTGACAAACCGCTACAAATGGCGCTTCAATGGCACTGACCATGGACGATGCCGATGTGACCGCAGACCGGATGATCTCCCCCGTGCTCGTGGGCCGGGCCGCGGAGCTGCGGAGCCTGCTGTCGGTGGTGACGCGCGTTCCGGCCGTCGTCCTGATCGAGGGCGAGGCGGGGATCGGCAAGACGCGGCTCGTCGGCGAGCTGGCCTCCGAGCTCGGTGATCGCCTGCTGCTGGTCGGCGGATGCGCGCAGATCCGCGAGCCGTTCCCGCTCGGCCCCCTCCTGGACGCCCTGCGCGGCACCGGCGAGCGCCTGGAGCGGGTGCGCCTGTCACCGGTGACCGCCGCGCTGCATCCGCTGCTGCCCGAGCTGGCTCCCTTCCTCCCGCCCGCGCTCACGCCGCTCGACGACCCCGCCGGCCGGCGGCACCAGGTGTTTCGCGGGCTGGCGGAGCTGCTCAGGGCGCTCGGCCGGGTGGTGCTCGTGCTCGAGGACCTGCACTGGGCCGACGAGCAGACGGCGGAGTTCCTCGGTTACCTGCTGGCCGATCCTCCCTCCGAGCTCGCCCTCGTGCTCACCTTCCGCGGCGAGGAGGCCGGCCCGGGCATGAGAGCGCTCATGACCCGGCGTCGCGCCGAGGTGACGCGGGCCCACATCGTCCTGGCGCCGCTGAACGTGGCCGAGACCAACGAGCTGACCGCCGCGATCCTCGGCACCCAGCAGGTGTCGGAGGAGTTCGCCGTCTACCTTTGCGAGCGGGCCTCCGGCCTGCCGTACGCCATCCAGGAGCTGGTCGCGCTCCTGCGCAGCCGCGGCACGCTGATCCAGCACGGCACCGGGTGGGCGCGCAAGGCGCTCGACGAGCTGGACGTCCCCGCCGGGGTGCGCGATTCCGTGCTGGAGCGCGTGCGCGGCCTCAGCGGGAGCGCGCAGGCGATGGCGGAGGCGGCGGCCGTGCTGCAGGTGCCCGTGCCGGTGTCCGTGCTCGTGGCCACCTGCCACGCGCCGCCGGAGGAGGCCCGCGCGGGCCTGGTCGAGCTGCTGGAGCGCGGCCTGTTCGCCGAGCGGGCGGATGCCGTGGGGTTCCGGCACATGCTGGCCGTCCAGGCGGTGTACGAGAGCGTCCCGCTGCCCAGGCGGCAGGCGCTGCACACGCGCGCGGCCGCGGCCGTGTCGCGGCAGCGCCCCGAGCCCCTGGGGCAGATCGCTCACCATCTCCGCCGCGCCGGCGACCTCGACGCGTGGGTCGACGCCGCGGAGAAGGCCGCCGCACAGGCGGTGGCCCTCGCCAACGACGCCGAGGCGGAGCGCCTGCTGGAAGCGGTGCTCAGGCACGCCCCCCTCGATCCGGCCAGGGAGGGCCGGCTCGCGGTGCGGCTGGGATGGGCGGGCAGTTACGCGCTGTCCGCCGAGGAGGTCATCGACCTGCTGCGCGGGGCCGTGGAACGGCAGCCGGCCGGTCCTGTGCGCGGTGAGCTGAACTACCTCATCGGCCTGCAGCACGAGAGATCGGGCGCGCTGCGGGAACGGTACTCCCACATCGCCGCGGCCGTTCCCGAGCTGGTGGACAATCCCTTCCTGGCGGCCTCGGCGATGGTGGGGCTGGGCATACCGACCGGCGCCGGCATCCCGCTCGCCGAGCATCTGTCGTGGCTCGACCGGGCACGTGACCTGATCCCGGCGATCGCCGAACCCGAGTGGCGGGTCTCCATCCTCGGCAAGGTCGCCATGGTCCTGACCTGTGTCGGCGATCCGCGCCGGGCGGCGCTGACCGAGCAGATGCTGGAGCAGACCGGGAGGCGTCCGGCCAGCCGGTGGGAGGTGATGGCCTACGAATCCGTCGGCGCGAACGCCACGCTCGCCGGACACCACGACGCCGCGAAGGACCTGCTGAGCCTGGCTCTCGCGGAGGCGGTCAGGCACGACGTCACCCGGCTCATCGAGTTCAGATGCCGGGTGGATCTCGTGGTCCAGGCCTACTGCAGCGGTTCGTGGCACGGGCTGGCCGAGGAGGCCGAGGACCTGCGCGACCGGTTCTCCGACCAGCGCACGTACCGCGTCCTGATCGAGACGGTCGAGAACTGCCTGGCACTCGCACAGGGGCGGCTCGACGGCATCCGGCTCGACGACATGGTGCGCGAGAACCTGAGGATGGGCGCCGTCGACGCGTTGCCGCTACCGGTCGGCGCGCTGCTCAGGCTCGCCACGTCACAAGGCGAGGCGGGCGCGGCGGTGGCGGGCACCGCTGAGGCGTTCGCCCTGTGGGCGGACCAGGACCTGTGGCCGGTCGGCGTGCGGGCGGTTCCGGCCCTGGCCGAGGCGCTGGTCAGCGTCGGGCGCGCCGACGAGGCCGCCGAGCTGGTGGCACGCCTCGATCGGGAGCTCGCCGCGCTGGACGCCCCGCTCGTGCCGGCGGCGCTCGATCACGCCAGAGGCTTCCTGACGGGCGACGCCGAACGGTTCACGGCCGCCGCCACCGCGTACGACCGGCTCCCCGCTCCCTACGAGGCCGCGCAGGCGCGCGAGCAGGCCGCCCTGCGGCTGTTCGCCGTCGATGACGAGCGGGCCGCCGCCCTCCTGGCGGCCGCCATCGAGGGGTACGGCGGGCTCGGTGCGCACTGGGATCTCGATCGCGCCACCAAGCTGGCCCGGCAGCGGGGCCTGTCCTCGCCGGTCCGCCATCGGGGCGGCCCTCGCGGTTACGGCTCGGAGCTGTCACCACGGGAGAGCGCGGTCGCCAGGCTGGCGGCCACCGGCCTGACCAACAAGGAGATCGCCAAGGAGCTCTTCGTGTCGGCGAAGACCGTCGAGAAGCATCTGGGCGCCGCGATGCGCAAACTGGGCCTGCACTCGCGGGCCGCGATCGCGCATCGCCTGGCCGAACTGCAATAAATGGGTCATTCACCCCATAGATAACTCTCTGCGACATCCTTGACTCTTGTCGCATGCCCGAGCGTGCTCCCGAAGACAAGGACGACCACGAGCAGGACGCCGACAGCGCACCGGCGCCCGAGCTCGACGACAGCTGGGTCGACGTATGAGGCGCGCCCAGAGCGCCGCCCCGTCCCCCGTTCAGCAAGAAGACAGGAACGCATCATGTCCAGAGTGTTAGTCGGGGCCGCCGTCACGGCGCTGGTCGCCGGCCTGCTCACCCCCGCGGCCGCGAACGCCGCCCCCGAGGGCGGGAGCGACGTCACCGCACTGACCGGCCCCGGCGGCCGTCAGTGGACCGTCACGCTGATCACCGGGGACACCGTCCGGCTCTCCCAGGACGGCAGCGGCCGCTACACCGCGACCCCCCAGGCCGTCCGCCGCCCCGACGGCAGCACCCCGAACTTCCGGAGCGAGGCGAGCCCGGAGGGGATCTTCGTCATCCCGGACGACGCGCGGCCCGCCATCGAGGCCGGCGTCCTGGAGCGCCGCCTGTTCGACGTGCGGTACCTGGCGGCCAACGGCTTCGCCGACGACGCGGACAAGCAGCTGCCGCTGATCGTGCAGTACCAGGGCAGCGCGCCGCAGGCCTCGATCGCGGCCACCGCGCAGGCCCTGCCCGCGAGCACCGCCGAGCGCTCGCTGCCCAGCATCCACGGCGCCGCGGTGGCGGTGGACAAGGCAAGCGCCACGGACTTCTGGTCCACCCTGCGCGGCCAGAGCGCCGCGACGCCGGACAAGCAGCTCAAGTCGCTGACCGGCGGCATCGGCAAGGTCTGGCTGGACCGGAAGGTCAAGGCCGACCTCGCGGAGAGCGTGCCGCTGATCGGCGCGCCCGAGGCGTGGAAGGCCGGGTTCGACGGCTCCGGCACCACCGTCGCCGTCCTCGACACCGGAGTCGACGCCGCCCACCCCGACGTGGCCGGGAAGATCGTCACCAGCCGCAGCTTCGTCCCCGGCGAGGAAGTGGCCGACGGCCACGGCCACGGCACCCACGTCGCCGCCACCGTCGCCGGATCCGGCGCCGCCTCCGGCGGCTCCCGGAAAGGTGTCGCGCCCGGCGCCCAGCTCGCCATCGGCAAGGTCCTCGACAACAAGGGATCCGGTGAGAGCTCCGCCATCATCGCCGGCATGGAGTGGGCCGTCGGCGAGGCCAAGGCGAAGATCGTCTCGATGAGCATCGGCGGTGACCCCAGCGACGGCACGGACGTGCTCTCGCAGGCCGTCGACGAGCTCAGCAAGTCGTCCGGCGCGCTGTTCGTCATCGCCGCCGGCAACGCCGGGCCCGACACGGAGACCGTCGGCATGCCCGGCTCCGCGGCGTCGGCGCTGACCGTGGCCGCCACCGACAAGTCCGACGGACTCGCGGAGTTCTCCAGCCGGGGTCCGCGCGTCAACGACGGCGCGCTCAAGCCGGACATCGCCGCACCGGGTGTGGACATCATCGCCGCCCGCGCGGCCGGCACCACTCTGGGCACCCCCGTCGACGACCTCTACACCTCGCTTTCGGGCACCTCGATGGCCACCCCGCACGTCGCCGGGGCCGCGGCCATCCTCGCCCAGGAGCACCCCGACTGGCGCGGCGAACGGCTCAAGGCGGCGCTCATGTCGACCGCCAAGGACGCCGGGCACACCGCCTACCAGCAGGGCGCCGGCCGGGTCGACGTGGCCAGGGCCGTCTCCCAGAAGGTGACCGCCACCACCCCCAACGCCGACTTCGGCTACATCGCGGTCGACAAGAACGACACCGTGGACAGGACCGTCACCTACGCCAACGACGGCGACGCCGAGGTGACCCTGACGCTCGACGCCACCATGAAGGACACGGCGGACACGCTGACGCTCAGCGCCCCGACGGTGACCGTCCCGGCGGGCGGAACCGCCGAGGTCACCGTCACCCTGCACCCGGACGGTCTCGTCAAGGGCGCCTACACCGGCGCCCTGGTGGCCACCGACGCCGCGGGGGTGCGCGTCACGACCCCGATCGGCCTGGTACGCGGACCCAAGCGGGTCCCGCTGACCGTCCGCGCCATCAACAGGAACGGTCAGGCCCCGGGTCCCATGGAGTTCTTCACCGGGGCGAGCGCGGTCGACGTCCCCGGCGTCTACGGCGTTCGCGGGGCCAACTACCTAGGTGACGGCGCCTACCAGTACATGGTCGAGCCCGGCACCTACTCCGTTTCGGCCGGCATCGTGCACCAGTCGCCCGACGGCGCGGCCGGCCCGAACGCCACGCTGCTGAATCCCGAGGTCGTCGTCCCGGAGAGCGGGCTCGAGGTCACCCTGGACGCCCGCAAGGCCGTCCTCCTGCGCTACGACACCCCGAAGCCGATCGACCGGAGGCACGCTGTCGGCGCCATCACCACCGTGCGCACGGCATGGGACGGCAGCCCGGTGACCGCGGGGGAGATGGGCCTCATCACGATCGGAGACCGGTACGTCTCCCCGACCCAGAAGGTCACCAAGGGCAAGTTCCTGTTCTCGACCCGGCTCACCGCGATCAACGAGCAGGTGGCCGTGCGCGCCGTGGCCCCGCAGAAGTACTCCATCGCATCCGTGACCAACGAGTACTTCGACAAGGGACAGAGCCTGGGTCCGGAGGACGTCCCCTTCCCGGCGGGGCTGAGCCGCCACAAGCTGGCCTACGTCGGCGCCGCCAGTCCCGAGGAGATCGCCGCCACGGACCTTCGCGGGAAGCTCGCGCTGCTCGCCGTCGGCCCGACCGGGTACTGCGAGATCCCCATCGACCGCGTCCAGCAGCTGAAGGCCGCCGGCGCCGTGGGCATCGTGCTGTTCGCCGACGACTCCGTCACCCCCTGCCAGACTCCCGTCTCGAACCATGGAGCCGGCAAGACGGAGCTCCCGGTGGCGCAGATCACCAGGACGGCCGCGGGGAAGCTGCGTACCCAGCTGGCCCGCGGCCCCGTCACCCTTGAGATCACCAGCACTCCCGACATCGACTACACCTACCAGCTGCAGGAGTACGAGGAAGGCAAGATCCCCGGCGACCTCACCTACCGCTACTCCCAGAACCGGCTGCGGACCGTGGACACCGACTTCCACACTCCGGACGGTCCTGGGCTGCAGACCGAGACCTGGCACAGCTTCAAGCCCCTGGAGAAAACGTCGTTCTCGGTGGCCTTCGGCTTCACAGGACCTGCCCAGCGGCCCGAGTACTTCAGCGGGTTCTCCGCGGACACGCTCCGGTTGGGCATCGTGAACACCGGCGGCGGTGAGGACCTCAAGATCGCCACGGCGATCGAGAAGCCCGGCAGGGAGACCCGGAACTGGGGGTCGGGCGTGTTCACCCCCGGAAGCCTGATCATGCCCTCGCTCGGGAGCGGCTATCGGCTGGAATGCCCGATGTGCCGGGCCGGCGATATCTTCATGGCCTCCTACAGCCTCGTGAACGGCAACGGAGAGCAGGGACGCGAGGACACCTACGCCAACGCTCTCGCGAAGTTGTCCAAGGACGGCAAGGAGCTTCCGCGCTACCAGGGCAGCATCTACCCGCTGTACAACCTGCCGAAGGAGGAAGGCGTCTACCGGCTCGAACAGAGTGGCCGCGGCAACACCAACGTGTGGACGTTCCGGTCCAAGGGCCGGGACAAGGCCACCGTCACCGACACCCACACCTGCGTGCTCCTGCCGCAGCTGACCGGACCGTGCGGGCCCCAGCCGCTGGTGTTCGTGGGTTACGACCTCGGGGAGACCCAGGCGCTGGACAACAGCGTCCAGGCCGGGCGCCGGCACACGTTCGACATCGACGTGAGCCACGCGCCGTCCACCGAGAAGCTGCCGGCCATCGCCGGGCTGAAGCTCTCCTACAGCACCGATGACGGCCAGACCTGGAAGAGCGCGACGGTCAAGAAGGGCAGGGACGGCGTGTACACCACCACGCTCACCTACCCGGCGCTCGCCCAGACCAAGGGCGCCGTCAGCCTCAAGGCCGAGGCGTGGGACACCGGCGGGAACAAGGTCGAGCAGACCACCGCCCGTGCGTTCACGCTGAGGTAGGCACGTCGCGGCGATGCCGGGGGCACCGCGCTCCCGGCATCCCCGTGTCCAGGCATCGCCGGTCTAGGCCTCTCGCACCGTCGAGAGCTCGCGGCCGGCGCGCGGCCCGTCCTCCTGCTCCTCGGCCTCACGTCGCAGGAACTGCAGGTGGTCCGGCTGGCCGTCACGGGAGCGACCAACCGCGAGATCGCCGCCCAGCTGTTCCTGAGCCCGCGCACGGTGGCCTCCCACCTCTACAAGGCCTTTCCCAAGCTGGGCGTCACCTCCCGCGCCGAGCTGATCCGGCTGCCGGAGCTGACCTGAGTCACACCCGGCGGTAGATGATCGGTTGCGCGGCGATGCCGTTGGCCTTGAAGTTGGCCAGCACGAAGCTGCGGAAGGTCGGCCGGAAGATCAGGCCGGGCAGGAAGGCACGCAGGCTCGGCCAGCTCGCGTGGTTGATGATCCCATAGTCGGCGGGCTCGCCCTCCAGCGGCCGCATCAGCGCGGAGTTGGGCAGGGCGGTCTTGGCCTGGAACCACCCGGCGGTGTACTCCCACATCTTCAGCAGCGTCTCGCGGTCGTCGGCGTAGAAGTAGTTGAACAGGAAGGCGTGGTCCTGGCTGTGGTCCACGTCGCCGAGCCGGGCGGCGTTGCTCGCGACGATCTCGCGGGTCCGGCGGGCGGCCGTGCGGAGGGTCTCGCCGAGTTCCTGGTAGGCGGGGCTCTCCCGCAGCTCCAGGGCGGCGTCCACGCTCGCGGTGCGGATCAGCACGACGGCGTCGTGACGCGCGGGCTTTGACGGCCGGCTGGTCATTGATCAGCCTCATGGCGACGAGGCTAGCCCCGGGCCCCCGCGGACCGCCTCCGTCACGTGACTGAACATGACGGGGACGCCCCTTCAGTCATCGGTGACGGAAGGCGGGCGCACGGTGTTGGCGGGTTGCGTACGACGTTCGCCGTGCGTACAGTGTTCGCATAACGCGCACATCGTTCACGCCTGCAGAAAGGGAACCGACATGACCGAGCCCCTGGCCGCCCTTCCCGTCGCCCGCCCCGCCGGCCGTCCGTTCGATCCGCCGGCCGAGCTGGCCCGGCTACGGGCCGAGCAGCCGCTGCGCCGCTTCGTCTTCCCCGACGGGCACGCCGGCTGGCTGGCGCTCGGCCACAGCCAGGTCCGCGCCGTGCTCTCCGACCCCCGTTTCAGCTCCCGCTACGAGCTGCAGCACTACCCGCTGGCCGACGTCGGGCCGATACCGTCCGCGCCGATCGGTGACCTGACCGGGCTCGACGCCCCCGAGCACACCCGCTATCGCAAGCTGCTGACCGGCAAGTTCACCGTCCGGCGGATGAACCTGCTCACCGAGCGGGCCGAGGCGCTCACCAAGGAGCACCTGGACGCGATGGAGGCCGCGGGCCCGGGCGCGGACCTGGTGGAGGCGTTCGCCCGGCCCGTGCCCGCGGTGATGATCTGCGAGCTGCTCGGCGTGCCGTACGACGACCGCGACCGCTTCCAGAGCCTGGCGGCCACGGTGGCCGGCGGCGCGACGGCGGAGGAGCAGTACGCCGCCTACACCGAGATCACCCGCTACATCGGCGACCTCGTCGTGCTCAAGCGCGCCCACCCCACCGACGACCTGCTCAGCGACCTGACCTCCACGGAGCTGTCGGACGAGGAGCTGGGCGGCATCGGCGGCTTCCTGCTGGGCGCCGGGCTCGACACCACCACCAACATGATCGCGCTGGGCACGTTCGCGCTGCTGGAGCACCCCGACCAGCTCGCCCTGCTGCGCGCCGACCCGGGCCTGGCGGGCAAGGCGGTGGAGGAGCTGATGCGGTTCCTGACCATCACCCACACCGGCGCCAGGGCCGCGCTGGAGGACGTCGAGCTGGACGGCCAGGTGATCAGGGCCGGCGAGACCGTCGCGCTGTCGATGGCCGCCGCCAACCGCGACCCGCTGCGCTACCCGGACCCGGACGTTCTGGACCTGCGCCGGGAGGCCGCCGGCCACCTGGGCTTCGGCCACGGCATCCACCAGTGCCTCGGCCAGCAGCTGGCCCGCGTCGAGATGCGTGCCGCGCTGCCCGCCCTGGCCACCCGCTTCCCGACGCTGCGCCTGGCCGTGGCGCCGGAGGAGGTGCCGACGCGCGACGGCATGGACATCTACGGCGTGCACCGCCTCCCGGTGACCTGGTGAGCCCGCCGCCGGTCACCCCTGCCGCGGGCCCGCGCCGAAGCCGGTCACCCCGCGCGACAGGTCGAACTGGTGGATCCGGGTCAGCGGCCACTCCTCGTACGGGAAGGTCCGCAGCGCGTCGCCGTCGAAGGCCTCGGCCACGCCCTCGGACCTGAGCTGCCCGGCCAGCAGCGCGGTCAGCCGCTCGGCGTCCGCAGGACGCTCCGCCTGCACCGGCTCGACCTCGTGCGGATCGGCCGCGAGGTCGAACAGCAGCCGGTGCCCGCCGTTGGCCAGCCAGATCAGTTTCAGGTCGCCCTGCCTGACCATCGCCTTGAACCGCCGGGTGCCGGGTCGCCCGTGGTAGCCGAAGAGCGTCTCCCTGGGCGGCGCCGTACCGGTCAGCAGGCCGAGCAGGTCAGCGCCCTGCCGCAGCTCCGGCTGCCCGGCCGCGGACGTGGCCAGGCCGAACAGGTCGGTCAGGCAGACCGGCTCGGCTCGATGGGCGCCGGCCGCGACCCGGCCCGGCCAGGAGATCAGGAACGGCACCCGGGCCGACGCCTCGAAGAAGCTCTCCTTCTGCCAGCCGTGATGGTCGCCGAGCAGGTCGCCGTGATCGGCGAAGAAGCAGATCACGGTGTTGTCCGCGTCCGGTCTCCGCTCCACCGCGTCGAGCAGGTCGCCGATGCAGCCGTCGATGTAGCTGATCTCGCCGTAGTAGCGGGCCTTGAGCGTACGGGCCCGGTGCGGGTCGACGTCCTCGGCGTAGACCAGGTGGTTCATCCACGGGATGTGCTGATCGAGATGATCGACGTCGCGATCGCCGCACACCGGGTCGGGCATCAGGTCCGGGTCGTACATCCGGTTGTACGGCAGCGGCGGCGCGAACGGGGGATGCGGGCCGATGTAGGACACGAGCCCGAACCAGGGCCGGCCGTCGTCGGCGGCCATCAGCCCGATCGCCTCCCGGGTGGCCCAGGACTCGACGGTGCAATCCGCCGGCAGCGGGCTGAGCTGCGGCATGTAGTACATGTCGGTCCGCTCGCCCATCAGGGCCTCGATCCAGTCGTACTCGGGATGCTCGGCCGCGATCCACGCCGCGTACGAGTCGCCGGCTCGCTGCTCGGGCGTGGTGTAGAACTCCTCGCTGTGCCGCTGCACGTCGTAGCCGAGCGGCGCGTCCCAGGGCACGGTGTGGAACTTGCCCACGCCCCAGGTGCGGTAGCCGCGCAGGCTCATCGCCTCGGCCAGGTACGGGCCGCAGCGATCCCGGATCGCGGCGTGCCCTCCGTCCGGGACGGCGTTGTCGTACACCCCGGTCCTGGTCGGCTCGCAACCGCTGCGCAGCGTGTAGCGCGCGGGGACGCAGACGGGGGAGGTGGAGTACGCGTTGTCGAACACGGTCCCGCGCGCGGCCAGCCGGTCAAGGTTGGGCGTCGCGAGATGGGGGTTGCCGAGCGCCGCGATGGTGTCGAACCGCTGCTGGTCGGTCATCACGAACAGCACGTTCGGGCGAGTGGCCATGAACGGGTCTCTCCTCACAAAGCAGGTCGGCGAGCTTGACGGTCATCGCGGCAGCAGCCGGGCCCGGTCGCCCCGCAGGGCGGATTCGCGGGCGTTCCAGTCGTCGATCAGGTCCAGTTCGGTCAGCAGCCGGTCGCCCGGCGGGAACGCGTCCCCGGACTCGGCCAGCAGCTCGGACAGCCGGGCGTCGGCCGCGCCGACCCGCCCGGCCGACGCCGGGTCGGCGACCAGGTTGTCCAGCTGCCAGGGGTCGGCGCGGTCGTCGAACAGCAGCCACGGCCGGCCGCCGACGGTACGCGCGTAGGTCAGCTCGCCGGTGACCAGACCTCGCCACTCGGCGATCCCCTGGTCGTAGCCGTTGTCGAAGCTGACCCAGTTGCCGATCAGCAGCTCAGGGCGCAGCGGCCCGCCGGACCGGAGCTGATCGCTCAGATCGCGGCCGTACGTCCCGATCGGGGGCAGCCCGAGCAGCCCGAGCAGGGTCGGAGCCAGATCGACCAGGCCGAGGAGCCCGGTGGGGCGGCACGCGGGGACGCCGGGTCCGTTGATCACCATCGGCACGCGGACGGCCTCCGCGTACGGGCTCTGCTTGGCGCGCAGGCCGTGGGCCCCGAGCAGGTCGCCGTGATCGGAGGTGACCACGATGATCGTGTTCCGGCGCAGCCCGAGCCGGTCCAGCTCCGCCACGACCCGGCCGATCTGCGCGTCCACCGCCGTGATCGCGCTCCAGTAGAGCCGCTGCACCTCGCGCTGCTCGTCGCCGCCAGGCGTGTTGGGCGGCAGCCTCACGTCCTCGACCGGGTAGCCGGTCCGAAGGCGCGCCGGCACCGAGTCGTACGGGTCGTGCGGCGGGTTGTAGGAGACCGTGAGGAAGAACGGGCCCCGCTGCGCGCCGAGGAACTCCAGCGCGAGGTCGGTCTGCACCTCCGGCTCGTAACCGGTGAAGCCGGCCCTGGCCCCGTCGGCGGTGTAGTAGTGCCCGTCGAGGTGATCGTGGGAGCAGTCGACGCCGGCGTAGTGCCCGATCCCCGGCCGGGCGGCCGGCGGCACCCACTTGTCCCTGGGCAGCCCGGCCAGATGCCACTTGCCGATCCAGGCGGTCCGGTACCCCGCGCCGGACAGCGCCGTGCCCAGGGTCTCCAGCCGCGGCGACAGCGGCAGGTCGTTGGCGACCACGCCGTGCTGGTGCGGCAGGCGACCGGTGAGCAGGCCGGCCCGGCTCGGCCCGCAGACGGGCGAGCTGGCGCGACCGCCGGCGACCGCGGCGCCGCCGGCCGCCAGCCGGTCCAGGTGCGGGGTGCGGACCTGGGAGGCCCGGCCCCTGGCGTCGTCGAGCCAGCCCTGGTCCTGGCCCCGCCACTGGTCGGCCAGCAGGACGACGACGTTCGGGGCCGTCACGCCCGGAACTCCTGCGGGTCGATCTCGCCGCTCTTCACGGCGGCGTCGTAAGCGGCCTGCATCCGATCCCGCATCGCGGTGAGCGCGGGTTCGAGCTGGGCCGAGGGGTCGAGCAGCAGCTTCTCCACGGTCTGATCGACGCTCTCCCCGTTCACCTGCAGCAGGCCGCCCGGCGTCTTCGGCCACTGCCGGTCGAGCTCGGCCGGCCGGAACTGCTGGAGCAGCGCGTTGTCCTTGATCGCGGCCGAGTCCCAGACGGCGCTGTTCAGCGGCGGCGCCGCCTTGGCCGCCAGCGCCTCCTGGACGCCGTCGCCGACCATCACCTCGAACACCGCGGCGGCCTTCTCCGGGTTCTGGCTGGTCGACGAGATCGCGTACGGGTAGCCGGCGTTCATGGGCGACCGCACCAGCTTCTGGCCGTCCGGCACCGGCAGCGGGGCCGCGATCGCCTTGACCTTGCTGCCCAGATCGGTCAGCGAGGACACGACCGCGCTGCTGGTGATGTACATCCCGGCCTCGCCCTTGCCGAAGGCGTTGATCGCGACGTCGCCGGTCAGGGTCGCCGCGCCCGGGTAGGCGGTCTTGTCGGTGATCATGGTCCGGTAGAGCTCCAGCAGCGGCGCGTACTTGGCCGACTCGTACGTCCCCGCGGCCGCGTTGAACAGCCCGAACTGGGCCAGCGCCGGGTCACCCGCGAGCAGCGGGACGTCGACGCTCCACTGGCGGAACCCGGTCGCCTTGATCGGGATCAGCATGCCGAACGCCTCGCCCTTGCCGACCTTGGTGATCGCGGCCGCCGCCCGCCGTACCTCGGAGAAGGTCGCCGGCGGCGAGTCCGGGTCCAGCCCGGCCCGCTCGAACAGGTCGGTGTTGATCAGCAGCCGGTTGGTGAAAGCGGTGGTCGGCACCGCGTACGGCGCGCCGTCCCAGACCAGCTCGCTGTTTCGCTGGTGGTAGGGCGCGGCCTTGTCCAGCACGGCCTGGTCGACCAGGTCCGGCAGCGGCCGGACCCACCCGGCCGCGACGAACGCGCCGAGCTGCGCGGAAGGGCTGTGGAAGAGGTCGGGCGCCCGCTTGGTCTGGAAGCCGAGCCGGACGATCTCCTCGTACTTGTCGGTCGCCTGCGGCTCGTAGCGCACCTCGATGCCGAGCGACTTGCCCTGCTGGGCGTTCCAGGTGCGGAAGAACTCCTGCCGGGCCTTGGCGTGCGCGCCGGCCCGATCCCAGACCACGATCGTGGTCAGCCCGCCCGGCCCGGTGGAGCCGGTCGGGGAGCTGCCGCAGCCGACGAGAGAGGCCGCGGCGCCGGCGGCGAGCGTGCCGAGGAAGCCGCGGCGGGTCAAGGAGGAATGCGTCATCGGGGGGCCTTTCTCAACCAGAAGTAACCGGACCAGAGCTGATCCGGTCAATGGGGATGGTGCCTCGAACCGTGGCGGCCCGGTCACAGAGCATGATCACGAGACTGGCCGTGGCTCCGGGCAGCGCGATCAGCGCCGGCAGGCCGAGGTACGGCACCTGAGCTGCCAGGAAGGGGGCGGCGGCAGCGGCGGCGATCACCGCCGCGGTCGCGCTCAGCGCCAGCTCGATCCGCGACAGCGCCAGCAGGTAGGCCGCCCGCAGGGCCGCGACGGTACGGCCGGTGCGCTCGAAGATCACCACCGACCAGGGGGCGACCAGCAGCCAGGTCACCCCGGCCACCACGCTGGTGGTCAGCACCAGCCAGCCGTAGGGGCCGCCGGGCGAGGGCCCGAGCAGGCCGATGAGCACCAGGGCGGCGGTCCCGAGATGGCAGCCGGCCAGCGGCAGGGCCGGCAGCAGCCGGCGGGCCAGGAACCGCAGCGTCTCGCCCGGTCCGAGTGCGGCCTCGCCGCGGGCGTGCCGGCGTTGCTGGGCGATCAGCCACAGCGTGGCCGCCGGCGCGGTGAGCACGGGGAGGCTCATCAGCAACCAGCAGCAGCTGGTCCAGGCCCAGAACCACCAGCGGGACCAGCCGCGCAGCAGGGCACCGTCCGGGGCGAACAGGGTCATCCCTTCACCGACCCGTCCGTCCAGCCGCGCACGAAGTGCCGCTGCAGCACGATGAAGATCACCACGATCGGCACCAGCGCCATGTTCGCCCCGGCCAGCACCGTGTTGTACGGCGTCATCCCCTCGGCGGCGTCGTACTGCAGCGCGCTCACGCCCACGACCAGAGTGCGCAGGTCGGGCGCGGCGAGCGAGAACACCAGCGGCACCTGGTAGTTGTTCCAGGACGCCTGGAAGCCGAGGATCACCGTGGTGGCGAGGATCGGCCGCATCATCGGGAAGGCGATCCGCCAGTAGGTGCCGAACAGCCCGCAGCCGTCGACCCGGGCCGCGTCCTCCATCTCGGTGCCGAGTCCGAGCACGAACGCCTTGATCAGGAAGATGTGCACCAGCATGATCCCGGCCAGCTGGACCAGCGCGATCCCGAGCAGGTTGTCCAGGCCCAGCGCCTGGGCGATCACGTACTGCGGGTAGAGCGTCGCGGTGGTCAGGCCGACGAACAGAGTGCCGACGTACACGCTTTCGAGGAAGCGCTGGCCGCGCAGCCGGCGCCGGGCCAGCACGTACCCGGTCATGCTGGAGGCGAGCGTGTCCAGCACCACGACCAGGGCCGTGACGATCAGGCTGTTGACGAAATAGCGGGAGAAGCTGGCGGTGGTCCAGGCCTGGAGGTAGGTGCCCCACTCCCAGACCCGGGGGAGGACGCCGCCGTTCCTGCTGAGGATCTGCTCCAGCGGTGACACCGAGGCGAACAGGCCGAAGACCAGCGGCGAGAGCATGATCAACGCCGCCGCGACCAGCACCACGTGCACCAGCACCGTCACCGGGCGGACCCGCCGCCCGCGCCGGGCCGGCGCGTCCGGCGCGGCCGTCCTGCCGGGTGTCTCTGTGATGACGGGGGTGCTCACGCCGCGGTCCTCCCGCTCCGGTTGATCCGCAGATAGGCCACAGAGATGATGCCGACGATCACGCTGGCGGTGACTCCGAGCGCGGCGGCGTACCCGATCTGGGGCACCGACTCCGGTTCGAAGAAGAACCGGTAGAGGTAGGTGAACATCACCTCGGTGCTGCCGGCCGGGCCGCCGTCGGTGAGCGTCTTGACCAGGTCGAAGCTGCGCAAGGTCCCGATGATCGAGATCAGGACCACCACCCGCGTGACCGGGGCCAGCAGCGGCAGCACGATGTGCCGCAGCGTCGACCAGTGGCCGGCGCCTTCCAGCGACGCGCTCTCCAGCAGCGCGTTGGGGATCGTCATCATGCCGGCGAAGAACAGCAGCAGGTTGATCCCGAGATGGGCCCACACGCCGACCCCGATCAGGCTGGCGAGCGCGCTGCCGGCCTCGCCCAGGAACCGGACCGGCGCCTCCAGCAGGCCCGATCCGACGAGGACCTGGTTGACCGGCCCGCCGGTCTCCCGCAGCAGGAAGACGAAGATGATGCCGACGATCGCCGGCGACAGCACGTGCGGCAGGAACAGGATCGTCCGGTACACGGTGCCGCCGCGCACCCCGCGAAAGAACACGTAGGCCAGCACCAGCGCCAGCGGGATCTCGATGACCAACCGGCCGAACCCGAGCCGTACCGTGTTCAGCACGGCCAGCCACCACTGCTCGTCGCCGATCATCCGCTGGTAGTTGGCGAGCCCGGTGAAGCGCGGCGCCGAGAACCCGTTCCAGCGCTGGAAGCTGAACCAGAAGAGCCAGCCGATCGGCAGCAGGGCGAAGGCGAGGTACGGCAGCAGGGTCGGCAGCAACATCAGCCGGCCGGCCCGGTCCTCGCGCCGGTGCCACTGCGCCCGACGCGGCCTGGACTGCCGTGGAGAGCGGACAACTGTCGACATCCATGCCCCTTCCTTGGTCGAGTCCGCCGGCCGGCTCGCGCCGGTTCGGCCTCGCCAACGTCGTCCGGGACAACTTAGATCGATCTAAACCGGCAGAGCAACCTTACCGATATAAACCGGTAGGTCAACCCTGGAATGGGGGGTTTCGGGCTGAGTGCCTACTGGCAGCCGCAGGACGCGCGCGCGTGGATCTCGGGCGCGGGAGGGGTCCGGCTGCCCGCGACCGGCGTCCCCATCTCGGCGAGGAGCACCCGGCCGCAGACCCGGCCCAGCTCGACCGGGTCGGTGGCGATGCTGCTGATCGGCGGGCTCCACATCGCCGACTGGCGGAGGTCGTCGATGCCGAGCACCACGCAGGGCGCGGCGTCACGCGCGCCGAGCCGCAGCGCCTTGGCCAGGCCGTAGGCGACGTTGTCGCTGTGGCACAGCACCCCGTCGGGCGGCGGCCCGGCCGCGAGCAGCTCGGCGGCGCGGTGGTAGGCGGCCTCCGCGGTCGCCTCCAGCGGCTCCGACCAGCTCTCGTCCCAGTCGGCGCCGGCCGCGGTGACCGCCCGCCGGAAGCTCTCCATCCGGCCGACGCGCGGCGACGCCAGCGGGTCGCCGCCGAAGTAGGCCACCCGGCGGCAGCCGTGCACGGTGATCAGGTGCTCGGCGCCGAGCCGGCCGATCGCCCCCTCGTCGGTGCCGACGAACGGCAGCTCCACCCCGTCGATGTGGCGCAGCAGCAGCACCGTCGGCAGGCCGCTGCGGCGTATCCCGGAGAAGTGCTCCGCGGCCGAGGTCAGCGCGGGGATGGTGACCACGCCGGCCGCCCGGTGCTCGACCAGGGAGCGCAGGATCTGCCGCTGCAGGTCCACGCGGTCGACCGTGTTGGCGATCATGACGAAGAAGCCGACCTCGCCGAGCACCTCCTGCACGCCCAGCGACACCTCGGCCACGAACGGGTTCATCACGTCCGGCATCACGAGCCCGACCAGGTCGTTGCGCTGGGTCCGCAGGTTGGCGGCGGCCTGGTTGTAGATGTATCCCAGCCGCTCGGCCTCGGTCAGCACGGCGCTCCTGGTCGCCTCCGACACCAGCGGGCTGTTGCGCATCACGAGCGAGACGGTGGCCCGGGACAGGCCGAGCGAGTTGGCCACGTCGATCATCCGCACCCGGCGCGCCTCGGGCCGGCTGTCCTGCTCCCGGTCTTCCTGCATGTCTCACCTCCGGGCCTCTGGTGCGGACGGCGTCCGATGATCACCACGTGATCGGGGGCCTCAGGATAGCCCGGCCGAGGGGCCCGCCGGACTTCCTGGACTCGCCTCCGGCGGGTGCCCCCCGTACGTGATCGTCAGTGCGTGGCGGGCGGCTCCATGCGTCCCGTCGGCAGATCCCGCATCCGGCGCAGGGGAGTGGCCAGCAGGATCAGCCCGCTGAGCGCGAAGACGCCCAGCATGACCCACAGCGCGGCCCGGACGCTGAGCGTGACCGCCAGCGTGCCCGCCAGCAGGGCGCCCAGCGGCATCGCGCCGAAGTTGACCACCTGACTGCTGGTGCTCACCCGCCCGATGAGCGTCGCGGGCACGTAGCTCTGCACGAAGCCGGAGAAGAGCACGTTCCCCGCGACGACCCCGGCGACGATCACGATGCTGGCGACGGCGAACAGCACCAGCAGCACCCCCTGGTCGGCGCAGGCGATGAACAGGCCGGTCGGGGGCAGCAGGGCCTTGCCGATCAGGTACGCCCGGGCACTGCCCACCCGCGCCGCCAGCGGCCGCGCCGCGAAGGCGCCGATGACGCCTCCCAGGCTCGTCACGGCGATCAGCACGCCGGTCGTCGCCGGGCTCAGCCCGACGTCGCCGACCAGGAAGACGACCAGGAGGGAGCTGTAACCGGTCAGCGCCAGATTGGCCAGGCACCCGTAGAGCATGTTGCCGCGCAGCAGCGGGTCGCCCACGACCGTCCGCAGCCCTTCCCTGATCTCGCTGCGCAGCCGTCGGCGCGGGGCCTTCTCGACGACCTCCCGGTGCCGGACGCCGTGCAGGCAGAGGGCGGAGACGGCGAAACTCGCGGCGTCCACGAGGAGCCCGCCGACGGCCGTGAACAGCTGCGCGACCAGCCCGGCCGCGCCCGGTCCCGCCAGGTTGGCCACCTGCTCGCCGCCCTGGAGCTTGGCGTTGGCCTCCAGCAGGTCCTTCTCCTGGACCAGGGACGGCAGGTACGCCCGGTAGGCGGTCGCGAAGAACACCTTCGCCGTCCCCGCGACCAGGGCGACCGCGATGAGCTGGACGGTGGTCAGCAGGCCCAGGGCCGCCGTGATCGGCACGCTGAGGAAGGCGGCCATGGACACGTAGTCGGCCACCAGCATCACCGTACGCCGCGAGAGCCGGTCCACCCAGGCGCCCGCGGGCAGCCCGATGACCAGCCACGGCAGCCACGTGGCCGCCGCGAGCACGCTGACCACGAACGCGGAGGCGTCCAGCGTGGTCACCGCGACCAGGGGGAGGGCGACGCCGGTGACCGCGCTGCCCAGGCTGCTGGCGCTCTCGCCGATCCAGAGCAGCCGGAAGTCACGCCCGCGGAGCAGACCGAACCGGGGCGGGCGGGCCCCGGA
>NZ_VCKX01000120.1 GCF_005889725.1 Nonomuraea zeae | reverse complement strand
CCCCTGCATGACAGCGCCCTGGCGAGCTCGCTCGACGGAGCGTTCTCCAGCCACCACGCCGAGGTGAACGGCGTCCGGCTGCACTACGTCGAGGGCGGCAGCGGCGAGCCCCTGCTCCTGCTGGGGGGATGGCCGCAGACCTGGTGGCAGTGGAACAAGGTCATGCCCGCGCTGGCCCGCCGCCACCGGGTGATCGCGGTGGACCTGCGCGGGATGGGCGGCTCGTCCAAGCCCGCCGGCGGCTACGACAAGAAGACCATGGCGCGCGACATCCACGAGCTCGTCCGCCACCTGGGCCTGCCGGCCGTCAGCATCGCGGGGCACGACATCGGGGCCATGGTCGCCTACGCCTTCGCGGCCAACCACCCCGAGGCGACCGTGAAGATCGCCCTGCTCGACGTCCCCCACCCCGACCGGTCCTGGTCGTCCTTCGGGCTGCTCCCCGAGCCCGACCAGCACGTGGACTCGGTCATCGAGGCCGGCGCCCGCTCCTACCTGTGGTGGTTCGCCTTCAACCAGGTGCGGGACCTGCCCGAGCGGCTGCTGGAGGGCCGTTCCCGGCTGCTGGTCGACTGGCTCTTCGAGCGCCAGGCCAAGCAGCCCGCCGGCATCGACGAGCGTTCCCGGGAGGTCTACGCCCACGCCTACGCCACCGCCGACGCCGTCCGCGCGGGCAACGGCTGGTACCAGACCTTCAATCGCGACATCGCGGACGAGCGGGCCTACGGGAAGGTGACCGCGCCGATCCTCGCGCTCGGCGGGGACGGCAGCAACTACGCCTTCCTGCGTGACCTGATGCCGTCGAAGGGCACGGACGTCACGGTGGTCGAGGTCACCGACTGCGGCCACTACCTCCCCGAGGAGCAGCCCCAGGCCGTCATCGACGCCCTGGCTTCCTTCCTCGGCTGAGCCGCCGAACCTTCAAGCAAGGCCCCTGGCGGCAGCTCGCCAGGGGCCCCGGCCGCTGATCGGAGCTTCATGACAGGCCTCCGGCAAGGACCCGGCAGGGCCCTGCCCCCTACCACGCGCACGCGCCGCCTGGCCCGTGTGCTCCTCGCGCTCGGCATCGTGCTGATCGCGGCCAATCTGCGTCCCGCCATCGCGGCCACCGCCACCGTCCTGGACTCGATCACCGGTGACCTGCACCTGTCGGGGGTGGCCGCGGGGGCGCTGACGACCCTGCCCGTCCTGTGCTTCGGGTTGTGCGGGCCGGTGGCGCCGCTGCTGGTCAGGCGCCTGGGCATCGAGCGGGCCCTGGCCCTGGCCCTGGCCGCCGTCGCGGCGGCCGCGGCGCTGTGGCTCGGCGGCTCGGCCACCGTCCTGTTCGCCGGCACCGTCCTGGTCGGCGTCGCCGCGGCCGTCGGAAACGTCCTGCTGCCCGTCCTGGTCCGGCGCGACTTCCCCGATCGGGCGGGCCTGGTGTCCGGGCTCTACACCACCGCTCTGGCCTGCGCCGCCGCGCTCGCCGCCGCCGTGACCGTTCCCCTCGGGGACGCGATCGGGCGCGGCTGGCCCGGCGCCCTGGCCGTCTGGGGGCTGCCGGCCCTTGCCGCCCTCGTCGTCTGGGCGCCCCAGCTCCGCAGGGGCGCCCGGCCGCCGGACCAAGCCCCGTCCGGCCCCGGCGGTGTGGCCAGGCTCCTGCGCGACCCGCTGGCCTGGCAGGTCACCGGCCTGATGGGGTTCCAGGCGCTGAGCTATCACGCGACCCTGGCGTGGCTGCCGTCCGTCTTCACCGATGCCGGCCTGGACCGGGCCACCGCCGGAATCCTGCTGTCGGTGGCCGGGTTCGTCGCCATCCCCGTCTCGCTGGTCCTGCCCGCGCTGGCGGCCCGCCGGCCGGGCCAGCGCGGGTGGATCGTGCTCCTGACCGCCCTCACCGCCACCGGGCTGCTGGGGCTGCTCGTCGCCCCGGCGGCGGCCCCCTACCTCTGGGTGAGCCTGATGGGGCTCGGCCAGGGGCCGATCTTCCCGCTGACCCTCACGATCATCGTGCTGCGCTCCCGGACCACCGAGGACACCATCGCCCTGTCCACGATGGCCCAGTCCATCGGCTTCGTCATCGCGGCCGCCGGGCCGCTCGCCCTCGGCCTGCTGCGCACCGCGAGCGGCACCTGGACGGCGGGCATCGTCCTGCTCCTCGCCCTCCTGGTGCCGCAGCTGCTCACCGGCCTCGCGGCAGCCCGCGACCGGCATATCGCGGGCCCCTAGAGCCGGTCGGCGACGACCTTGGCCATGGCGGTGTAACCGGCGTCGTTGGGGTGCAGGTGGTCACCGCTGTCGTAGGCGGGGTTCAGCACGTCGGCGTCGCCGGGGGCGGCCATGGCCCGGTCGAGGTCGGCGACGGCGTCGAACTCGCCGGAGGTGCGGATCCAGTGGTTGACGGCGTCGCTGACGGCGGCGGCGTGCGTGCCCCAGTGGTCGGAGTTCTTGAAGGGCAGCAGGGTGGCTCCGACCACCTTGACCCCCTTGGCGTGCGCCTGGCTGATGAGCCGGCGGTAACCGGCGATCAGCTCGTCCGCGGAGACGACGGGCGCGGGCTTGTACGTGGGCGTGTCGGACTCGCTGAAGCCGATGTCGTTGACGCCCTGCAGCACGACGACCGTGCCGGCGCCGGGCTGGTCGAGCACGTCGCGCTTGAAACGGACGGCAGAGCGGTCGCCGTACCAGGCCGAGTCGTTGAGCACGAGGCTGCCGCCGATGCCGGCGTTCAGCACGGGCCGCGGCCGGCCGGTGGCGGCCAGGCGCTCGGCGAGCTCGTCGGGGTAGCGGCCGTTGGCGTCGCCGGTGGAGCCGAATCCGTCGGTGATGGAGTCGCCGAACGTGACCACCGCGTCGCCGGTCCTGGCCCCGCCGGTGACGTCCACGCCGGACAGGTAGTACCACGAGTGCGTCGCCTGCCCGTAGGCGTCCGGCGCGGTGTCGGCGCTGTGGTCGCCCTGGGCGCGGTAGCTGGTGGCGTACGCCTGGGAGTGGAAGGTCGCCGGTCCGGTGGTGCCGGCGAAGTAGAGGGTGACCGCCACCGACTGGAAGGGGCGTACGTCGAGCTTGACCGGGTCGCTGGAGAGGCCGCCGTGGGCGGGGATGGCGGCCGAGGCGGCCTTGCCGAAGGTCAGTTTCCGTACGGACTGCGGCCGCGTCGAGGCGCCCTGGCCCGCGTAGGCGACGGTGGCACCTGTCAGGCGCACCGGGGCGGGGCCGTAATCGTTCGACAGGCGGATGCGCAGGGAGGACCCGCCGCTGGTGAGCCTGACGACCTGCCGCACGCTCTGGCCGGTGAAGCCTTCCTCCGACCAGTTCGGCTCGAACCCGGCGCTGGCCCGCTGGGGCGCGGCGGTCCACGCGGCCTGCCAGCTCGCCTGCCGCTCGGGGGCGGCCCAGGCGGGGGTGGACATGGTGAGTGCGATGGCCAGGGCCGAGACTGCCGCGCCGGTCTTCGCCGCAAAGAACTTCATGATGACCTCTCGTTAATGGGATTCAAGTTCCGTTAGTAAGGATCGTAAAGGATGTGCCGGTTAATGGCAATCTGGTTCCGTTAAGGCTGTGGGTGAAGCGCGGGGACGATGCGCCAGTCCCGCTGGAAGACAAGGTTGTGCAGGTCGGCGGCGGCGATGGCGCGCAGCACGGGGACGAGCTCAACCGCTTGGTCCGCGTCGGCGACGTTGAGCGGCCACTCTCCGAGGGTCGCGCCGCGCAGATGCGGGTGGTGGAACGTGGCGCCGTAGTGCGCGGTGAAGGTGATCGGGGCGATGCCCGTCTCGCGCTGCCGGGGCCACGACAACCGCCAGGCGGCGAAGCTGCCGCCGTGGAGGTCCCGGCGCGTGCCGGTGGCCGTCAGCCTGCCCGTACCAAGGAGGAGGTGCTGGTCGAACTCGGCCAGAACCTGGCGGGCGGGCGCGTCGAGCAGGCGGACGGCCTGCTCGAACGCGGCCTCCTTGCCGTGCCGGGTGACCTCGCCGGCATGGGTGCCGTCGCGCAGGTCGATGAAGTGGCGGACGAGGGCTTGCAGGGGAGCGGGCGGGGAGTTGCGCCCGCCGGTGGTCGTCGTGCTCATGGCAGGTCCTTCGCGGGCTGAAGCTGATGCGGTGTGGTGAGCCTGGTGACGGCTCGGGCGAGGTGGCCGAGTACGGAGCTGTCCGGGCGGAGCAGGTCCCCGTGCCCGGCCCCCGCCAGGTGGAGCAGGCGCACCGGAACCCCGTCACCGCGGAGCCGGGCCGCGTAGGCGTCCACGTCGTCGCGTACCGGGTCGTGGCCGCCGACGGCGAGGACGGCGGGGGCCACGCCCGCCAGCGAGGGCGCTTCCCAGGGCGTCGAGTACAGCCGGGTGCCGTCCCGGTCGCGGGCGGGCTCGCCGTCGCCGCGCCAGAGGCGCCAGGCGTCGCGCAGCAGGGCGGCCTGCGGGAACGCGTGCGGCCTCCGGTGGTAGGACGGGCTGGCGCAGGAAGGGTCCAGCGGCGGGTAGGCCAGGACCTGGGCCGCCAGCGGCAGGCCGCGGTCCCGGGCGGCCAGGGCGGCACAGGCGGCGAGCGTGCCGCCGGCGCTGTCGCCGCCCACCGCGAGCGGGGCTCCCACCGCCTGCTCAGCGGCCCAGGTGAGGGCCGTGAGGACGTCCCGTACCGCCGCGGGGTGGCGGTGCCGCGGCGCGAGCCGGTAGTCGACGCTGATGACCTGCCAGCCGGAGCGGGCGGCCAGGGCCGCCGTCGCGTGGTGCCACTCGGCGGCGGAGCCGCGCTGCCAGCTGCCTCCGTGCGCCCAGACCAGCCGCCCGGCCGGCCGTTCGCCGCCCGCCGCCGGCTCGTGGACCCGGACCGCGACGGGATCCGGTCCGGGAAGGACGAGCCGGGACCACGGCGGGGTGCTGGGCCCGCCGTGGGGCGTCGTCGCTGCGGCCCGGCTCACAGCTGGCGCAGAGCTCCTCCGTCGATGGCCCACTCGGCTCCGGTGACCTGCGCGGCGAGCGGCGACAGCAGGTAGGCGATGACGCCGGCCACCTCCTCGGGGGTGCCGATGCGCCCGGTCGGCAGGCGGCGTTCGATGCGGATGAAGTGCTCGACGGCGTCCGCGGGCGGCAGGTCGAAGCGCTCGGCGAGCTGTTCGGCGAAGCCGCCGGGGGCGTCGAAGAGCGCGGTGCGCGTGGGGCCGGGGGAGACGACGTTGGAGCGCACCCCGGCCGGCCCGAAGGCCGTCGCCAGGGATTTCGACACCGACAGCAGCGCCGCCTTGGACGCGGCGTAGTCGGCGATGGAGGCGTCGGGCAGGCGGGCCGCCTCGCTGGCGACGTGCACGATGCCGCCGCCCTCGGGGTTCTCCGCCAGGATCGGCAGCACCGCCCTGGTGAGCCGGACGGCCGAGTGGAGGTTGAGCTCGAAGGTGGCGTGCCACTGCTCGTCGTCGATGTCCGCGAAGGAGGGGCGGGACTTGAGTGCCGCCGCGTTGTTGACCAGGCCGTCCAGCCTGCCGTGACGGTCCATGATCTGTGCGACGGCCTGGGCGGCGGTGGCCGGGTCGGTGAGGTCGGCGCGGATGAGCTGCGTGGCGGGCGGCAGCACGGGGCCGGAGGACCTGCCGCGGGCGAGTGCCACGACGCGGGCTCCTTCCGCGGCGAGCAGGTGGGCGGTGGCCAGGCCGATGCCACTGGTGGCGCCGGTCACGAGAATCACCTTGCCGGTGAGCTGAAGATCCATGGTGTGCTCCTTGGAGCCGGAGGGCGGAAGGGGAGGATCGTGCGGACGGTCAGGCCCGCGTACGTCCGTGCCGTGCCCGCAGGAAGACCGCGGCGATGAGGACGCCGAGCAGGACGAGGGCGGCGTTGGCGGCGATGGCGACGGTGACGCCGTGCAGGATCGCCCCGGCCGACATCGCGCCCATGGTGGCCGCGGTGACGATCGCGGACATGATGGGGGTGCCCATGGTGATGCCGACCTGCTGGGACATGGACGCCAGCCCGGTGGCCAGGCCCTGCTCCGCGTCGGGCAGGCCGCTGGTGGCGGTGACCATGAAGCCGACGATGACCAGCATGTTGCCGACGCCGCCCAGGAAGGTCGCCGGCAGCATCAGCCACATGGAGGCCGGGGTGCTGCCCAGGAGGAGCAGGACGCCGGTGAAGACCGCCTGGAGCAGGCCGCCCCCGACCAGGACGGTCAGGGTGGAGGTCCGGGAGATCAGCTTCGGCGCGAGCATGCCGCCGGCCACGGTGCCGAGCCCCAGGACGCCGAAGGAGAGCCCGGCGGCGAGGGCCGAGAAGCCGAGGGTCTTCTGCATGTACAGCGTGAGGAGGTAGACCAGCGAGGTCTCGGTGACGAAGGCGAGCAGTCCCAGCACGTTGCCCCAGGCCACGGTGCGCTTCTTCAGGACGTGCAGCGGGACCAGCGGCTGGGCGGCCTTGCGCTCGACGAGGTAGAAGACGACCAGCAACACCGCGCCGGCCAGCAGGCCCGTCAGGGCGAAGGGGTGGGTCCAGCCGTGCTCGCCGGCCTGGGTCAGGCCGTAGACGATGCCGAGCAGCGCGAGGGTGACGGTCAGGGCGCCGGGCAGGTCGACCTTGGGCCGGGTGGCGGGCCGGGACTCGGTGATGACGGTGGGGGCGATGAGGAGCACGGCGAGGGCGACCGGGACGTTGATGAAGAAGGCCCAGCGCCACGAGAGCAGGTCGGTGAGGACGCCGCCGAGGATGGCGCCGGCGGTGAACCCGGCGGACATGAGCGCGCCGTTGAGACCGAGCGCCTTCTGCCGCAGGTGTCCGTCGGGGAAGGAGGTGGTGAGCAGCGCGAGCCCGGCGGGGGTGGCGGCGGCGGTCGCGAGCCCCTGGGCGATGCGGGCGATGATGAGGATCTCGGGGTTCGGGGCGAGCCCGCCGGCGAGCGAGGCCAGGCCGAGCAGGGCCAGGCTGCCGAGGAAGATGCGCTTGCGGCCGATCAGGTCGCCGATGCGGCCGAAGAAGAGCGTGAACCCGGCCGCGCCCAGGGCGAAGGAGGTGGCGATCCACTGCAGGTCGGCCAGGGAGAAGCCGAGGCTCTCGCCGATCTCGGGCAGTGCCACGTTCAGGATCGAGAAGTCGACGGCCAGCATGAACTGGGCGACCAGCAGCACCACGAGGACGGCCTTCATGCGGCCGGTCAGTCGCTGGGGGATGGGGGCCCGGGACACGGGCGTGGTCATGGTCATGACGGGAACTTCCTAATGAGCGCTTAAACGGTTCTCTGGTTCCGTTAAGATGAGGGAACAGTAGCACCTGTGACGCTCTAAGGGAACTCAGGTCCCGATAAGGGGTCCTTGGCTGAAAGGGGTTCATATGGCCGCCGCACCGCCGCCTGGCGCCGTCCGGCCCGGCGGGCGTACCGCCCGCGTCCGCGAAGCCGTGCTCCAGGCCGCCGGCGACGCCCTGGCCGAGAGGGGTTTCGAGGCCCTCGACCTGGCCGAGATCGCCCGCGTGGCCGGGGTCGGGAAGACCACCGTCTACCGTCGCTGGGGCACCTCGGGCGCCCTCGCCGCCGACCTGCTCGACGACATGGCACAGGGGTCGCTGCCCCGCTCGCGCACCGGCAGCGTCGAGCGGGATCTGCGGGACAACGCCCGCCTGGTCGTCAAGACCCTCACCGACCCCCGGCAGGGGCGCCTGTTCAAGGCGCTGATCGCCGCCTCGCTCTGCAACGAGGAGGCCGCCCAGGCGTTGCACCGCTTCTACGCCGTGCGCATCGACGAATGGGCCGGCTGCGTCACCGACGCCGTCGAGCGCGGCGAACTACCCGCGGGGACCGATCCGCGCCGGGTGATCGCCGCCGTGTCCGCGCCTCTGTACTACGCGCTGCTCAACACCGGGGAACCGCTCGACGACGCCGCCGCGGACCGCGCCGCGGCGGGGGCGCTGGCGGCGGCGCGCGCAGGGGTCGCGTGACCGCCCGGCGCCGCTCCACCCCTCGGCGCTCGCCGACCTCGCCGACCGGCCCGGAGATCAGGATCTCGTCGGGGCTGCCCGGGTAGGCGCCCCGGCGGATCGGGCGAGGCTGGCCCGCTTCACCTGGATGAGCCTGCCGGAGAGGCGGATATACGATGTGTGATCGCGATTCACACGAGGAGGCCCGTGAACCTGGTCGAGCAGGGCGCCGGATTCGCCGCGTTCTGGCAGGAAAGACACCTGTGCACGCTCTCCACCGCCCGCCCGGGCCGGCCGCCGCACGTGGTGCCCGTGGGAGCCACCCTGGATCTGGAGACCGCCGTGGCCCGGGTGATCACCTCGGGCGGCTCGTACAAGGCCGGGCTCATCGGCGCGTCCGGGGCGCTGGTGGCGCTCTGCCAGGTGGACGGCCGCCGGTGGTCCACGCTGGAGGGACGCGCGGTGATCAGGACCGGGCCCGAGGAGGTGGCCGACGCCGAGCGCCGCTACGCCGCCCGCTACAAGCCGCCCCGGGTCAACCCGTCCCGGGTGGTCGTGGAGATCCAGGTGACGCGCGTGCTGGGCAACGTGTGATCACCGTCGTGGGCATCGGGGCCGGCGGCGGGACGGGCTGACTCCCGGCTCGCGGCGCGCGGCCGGTGGCGGGGTCTTCAGGCGCTGGCTGGGGTCTTCAGGCGGTGGAAGGCGCGGGCCACCTCCCGTAGGAAGGCGGTGTCGCTGTCGAGGTCTCCTCCGCCCGGCGTCTGGGCGACCGGGTCGGGGACGGCGAGCACGCCGCGGGCCTTCGCCCGCAGGGCGGCGTGCAGGGCGGCGGCCTCGGCGGCGGCGTCCAGCGCCTGCCCGTGCAGGCCGGTCCGGGCGGCGCCGGCGCGGGCGGCCGCCGCGACGTCCGGGTCCAGGTACGGCGCCAGGGCCAGGCGGCCGTCCCTGATCTCGATGACGCGGCGGTAGAGGCGCAGGTTCAGGTCGCGGACCGTCAGCAGGTCGAGCAGGGCGGGGGTGGCCGGGGTGAGCGCGATGTGCGGGCTGGCCGCGTACAGGGCCCGCCACAGGGGGCGCAGCGCCTGGTAGGTGCGGTAGCGGCCGAGCCAGACGAGCGAGGCGGGCGCGTTCACCAGCCGGCCCCAGGCCGGCAGCGTGGCGCCGCTCAGCACGAGCAGGTGGCCCAGCAGTGGCAGGATGCCGTCGGCCAGGAGGTTGCCGGTGAGCGGATATGAGAAGGAGAAGCGCTCGGCGGCGAAGGCCACGGCCTTGTGCAGGTGGTAGCCGATGGCGAGGTACGCGCCCACCGTGACCAGCCGCAGGCCGACGCGGAGCAGCGGTGCGGTGCTCATCCGCGCGTACTGCCGGCCGAGCACGGCCATGCTGGTGAAGGCCGGGATCAGGTAGGCGATGTAGATGATCCAGTACTCGAGGACCCACGGCGCGGCCGCGTAGCGGGCGGCGAAGCGCACGTCGTCGACCGGTGTGTCCGCCGCAGCGAACAGCGTGCACATCACCACGAAGGTGAGGGCGAGCGCGGCGAGGTGCAGGCGGGTGAGCGGCCGGGCGGCGGAGGCCGGGTGGCTCAGGTGCCACAGGAAGGTTCTGGCCGACCAGGCGACGACGAGCATGCTGCCGTGGCCGAGCAGCCGGGCCAGGTTCGGGATCCCGGTGACGCGGCCGACGAACAGGTAGACGGCTGGGGTCAGCAGGGTCAGCGACAGCGACAGGCCCAGCAGGAGGAGCCAGACGGTGTCCCTGGCCGGGTCGGGCGGCCCGCGCAGGCCCTTGCGCACGCGGTAGGCGAGCAGGACCCAGGCGATCACGGCGGGGCCGTAGTGGCGCAGGGCCTCGGCCATGGTCAGGAAGGCCGCTCGGGACGGCCGGAGCCGGACCAGTCGAGCAGGGCCCTGATGCGTCCGGTCAGCGCGTTGGTCTCGGCGACGACCTCGAGCGCGGCGAGCTTGCCCGCGCGCGCCTGGATGAGCGAGGCGAGCAGCTCGGCCTCCTGCTCTTCGATGGCGCTGTACGTCGTGCGGCCCAGGACGCGGTGCACCATCTGCGGATCGAGGTCCGGGAGCAGGTGCCGCCACTGGTCGGGGTGGGGGAGGCCGGCGGGGTAGTGGTCGCACATCAGGTGGCTGAGCTCGTGCAGGATGATGTGCTGCTGGTGCGGGGAGGTCGTGGCCTGCTCGTAGAAGATGAGGTCGCAGTCGCCGGCCGACACCCACATGCCGCACACGCCGGCGCCGCGGGCCATCGGCACCAGCCGGATGGGCCGTCCGCGCTGGGCGGCCACCTGCGCGCACAGCGCCTCGGCGGTGAAAGGCTGCGGCAACGGCAGTTTGTCCAGCCTGGCCTCACAGCTGCGGCGCAGCCGTCTGAACGGAACTGCGGACATCATGCCCCTTTGGTCGCGTCAGGCAGTCCTTCCAACTCGCGTACCCGCTCGACCATCTCGGTGATGGCGTTGAGGCTCTTGGGGGAGAGGCCCGATGCGCGCAGCGCGATCTGCCTGACCGATGCGTCGCGCAAGGCGTTGAGCAGCTCAAGCTCGGCGTCGATGCGCTCGGCGGCCGTCTCGTCGAAGAAGTAGGCCGGTGGGACGCCGAAGAAGCCTGCGAGCGCTTCGAGGTGACGCTTGGTCGGGTTGTCGCGCAGACCTTTGCGCAGCTGCCAGACGTAGGTGGCCGAGATCGTCGGACCACCGCTGTCACGCAGCGCTGCGGCGACCTCCTCGTGGGTGTATTCGCCGTGGCTCGGACGCACGGTGTGAAACAGGTGGTCGAGCTTGGCCGCTAGCGTGCGCGCGGCCTCCGTTGAGCCCTTGGGCATCCACACCTCCTCGCCCCGTGCTCGCCAGGCTACCAGAGGAGTAACTCGGGTGGCTGGGATCGATGCCTTCCTACTTACGCCAGTTGATAGGCGGCGGGCCGGTCTCATCAACTGGTGTGGATCCAAGTTGCGAGGTTACGTGCATGCCAGTTGACGGCTTGGGGCTCGTGAGTTTATTCTCGGGACATTGCAGTTAACTCAGGTTAATGAGATTCCGCATCGAGTAGGAGATCTCGTGAAAAATCCTGTTCTGCTGGCGGGGATGGCGGCGTTGATCGCCCTGCCGGCGCTGCTCGTGGCGGGTCCCGCCGCCGCCGCGCCGGCCGGGAAAGTGATCCTTTACCGCAACGCCGACTTCGCGGCGCCAGCCGTCGCCCGGAGCTACCTCACCTGTGCCGGGGTCGCCGCGCTCGCCCATCCCGTCGGCTCCTTCGACAACCAGCCCCTGCCCGGCTGCAGCGTCCTGCTCCAGACCGCCGCGGGAGCGACCTTCACGCTGTGCACCGGGCGCGGCGTCGTGCCCCCGGCCTACCGGGCGGCCGCCCGCGCTGTCATCAAGCCGGGTACAGCGCCGCCATGCATGATCACCACGGCGACGTCCGCCTGGGCTCACGACGCCTTCATGTGAGCGTCAGAAGCGCGACCTGCTTGTCCGCCGTTCCCGTCCGGCGTTACCGTGCCGCAGTGGATCTCTTCTCCCGCTCTTGGACGGCGTTGCGCGCGGCGGTCGCCGAGCTTCCCGACGAGGACTTCGAGCGGCCGTCCGGCTGCCGCGGCTGGCTCGTGCGCGACCTGGTGTGCCACCTGGTGATCGACGCCCAGGACGTCCTGATCACCCTGGTCACGCCCGCCGACGCCGAGCCGACGGTGAACGCGGCCACCTACTGGCAGCTCGTCGAGCCCCCGACCGGCGAGGATCCGCTCGACGCGCTGATCCCCCGGCTGGCCGCCGCGTACGGCGAGCCGCGCTGGCTCAAGTTCCACCTCGACGACGTCGGCTCGGCCGCGGGCCGCGCCGCCGAACTCGCCGATCCCGCCGTCCGCGTGAGCACCCGCGACGAGGTGCTGACCGCCGGCGACTACCTGTCCGCGTACGTGCTCGAATGGACCCTGCACCACCTCGACCTGATCGCGCACCTGCCGTCGGCCGCCCAGCCGCCCGCCGAGACCCTCGCGGCGGCCCGCGCGGCGCTGGAGCAGATCACCGGGACCCCGTTCCCCGCCTCGTTCTCCGACCAGGACGCGCTGCTGGTCGGCACCGGCCGTCGCACGCCGACCGGTGCGGAGCAGGCCGCGCTGGGCGATCTGGCGGCGAAACTCCCGTTCGTCCTCGGCTGAGCGGGCCCCCGAGCTCGCCCGTCGCAGGGTGAGCGGCCGGTTCGCGCGGGCCGCGTACGAATCGCGTCAATATTCACCCCACCGCCGTATGGAAGCCGTCAAGAACGACAAAAGGGCTCTTTTTCCGGGTTTTGCTGGGTCGTGCGCCGCTCATTCCGGGCGGTAAGACATGTTCCAGAGTTGAGGAGCCGAGATGGCTGACGTCATCTTCGTGGCCCTGACGATCGCGATCTTCGTGATCTTCGGGTTCGTGGTGAAGGCGGTGGAGCGCCTGTGAGCGCGATCAACGCCACCGGTCTCGTGGTCGTCGTGGCCTTGGTGATCTTCATGGTCGTGGCCCTGCTGTTCCCGGAGCGCTTCTGATGAGCCCGACCCTGGCAGGGATGATCTTCATCGCCTCCTTGATCGTCGCGCTGGCGCTGGTGCACAAGCCGCTCGGCGACCACATGTACCGGGTCTACACGACGACCAGGCACAACGTGGTCGAGCGGGGCGTCTACCGGCTGCTCGGCGTACGGGCCGACGCCGAGCAGAGCTGGGGCGTCTACGCGCGCAGCCTGCTGGCGTTCTCGGTGATCTCCGTCCTCGTCGTGTACGGCATCCAGCGGCTGCAGGACAAGCTGCCGCTGAGCCTGGGCATGGCGCCGGTCACCGACCACATCGCCTGGAACACCGCGATCAGCTTCGTCACCAACACCAACTGGCAGTCCTACTCCGGCGAGTCGACGATGGGTCACCTGGCCCAGATGGCGGCCCTGGCGGTGCAGAACTTCGTGTCGGCCGCGGTGGGCATGGCGGTGGCGGTCGCGCTGGTGCGCGGCTTCGCCCGCCGCAAGTCCGAGACGATCGGCAACTTCTGGGTGGACCTGGTCCGCGGCACGATCCGCATCCTGCTGCCGATCGCCTTCGTGGGCGCGCTGATCCTGGTGGCGGGCGGCCTGATCCAGAATTTCTCCGGGGTGCACGAGATCACCACGCTGACCGGCGGCACCCAGGGCATCACCGGCGGCCCGGTGGCCTCGCAGGAGGTCATCAAGGAGCTGGGCACCAACGGCGGCGGCTTCTACAACGTCAACTCCGCCCACCCCTTCGAGAACGCGACGAGCTGGACGAACTGGTTCGAGATCTTCCTGATCCTGGTGATCCCGTTCGCGCTGCCGCGCACCTTCGGCAAGATGGTCGGCCAGGTCCGGCAGGGCTACGCGATCCTCGCCGTGATGGGCATCCTCGCGCTGGCCAGCGTGCTGCTCACCAACGCCTTCGAGCTGGGCGGGCACGCGACCGTGCCGCAGGCGGTCGGCGCGGCCATGGAGGGCAAGGAGTTGCGGTTCGGCGTCTCGAACTCGGCCACCTTCGGCGCCGCCACGACGCTCACGTCAACGGGCGCGGTGGACTCCTTCCACGACTCCTACACCCCGTTCGGCGGCATGATGACGATGTTCAACATGATGCTGGGCGAGGTCGCGCCGGGCGGCGTCGGCGCGGGCCTGTACGGCATGCTCGTCCTCGCCGTCATCACCGTCTTCGTGGCGGGCCTGATGGTCGGCCGCACCCCCGAATACCTGGGCAAGAAGATCGGCGCCCGCGAGATCAAGCTCGCCTCGCTGTACTTCCTGGTCACCCCGACGCTGGTGCTGATCGGCACGGCGTTCGCGATGGGCTCGTCGGAGCAGCGCGCGAGCATGCTCAACTCGGGCCCGCACGGCCTGTCCGAGATCCTGTACGCCTTCACCAGCGCCTCCAACAACAACGGCTCGGCGTTCGCCGGCCTCACGGTCAACACGCCCTGGTACGACGTCGCGCTCGGCCTGTGCATGGTGTTCGGCAGGTTCGTGCCGATCATCCTGGTGCTGGCGCTGGCCGGCTCGCTGGCCAGGCAGAAGCCGGTGCCGGAGGGCGCGGGCACGCTGCCGACCCACCGGCCGCTCTTCGTCGGCATGGTCGTCGGCGTGACGATCATCCTGGTCGCCCTCACCTTCCTCCCGGCACTCGCGCTCGGCCCGATCGCAGAAGGACTGTCCTGATATGTCAACCCCGGTGCTGGAGAAGCCCGTCCAGCGGAACGGCCGTGTGGGCGGCGGGCTGCTCGATCCCAAGCAGCTCCTCGTATCGCTGCCGGACGCGCTGAAGAAGCTCAACCCGGCCACGCTGTGGCGCAACCCGGTCATGCTCATCGTGGAGGCCGGCGCGGCCTTCACCACCGTCCTCGCGGTACTCGACCCGTCGTTCTTCGCCTGGGCCATCGTGGTGTGGCTGTGGCTGACCGTGATCTTCGCCAACCTGGCCGAAGCCGTCGCCGAGGGGCGCGGCAAGGCTCAGGCGGCCACGCTGCGCAAGGCCAAGACCGACACCCAGGCGCGCCGGCTGCGCGGCCGTACGTCGCAGGAGTGGGACACGGTCGGCGCGCCCGAGCTGAAGCAGGGCGACTTCGTCGTCGTCGAGGCGGGGGAGACCATCCCCGGCGACGGGGACGTGGTCGAGGGCATCGCCTCGGTGGACGAGTCGGCCATCACCGGCGAGTCCGCTCCCGTCATCCGCGAGTCCGGCGGCGACCGCTCGGCGGTCACGGGCGGCACGAAGGTGCTGTCCGACCGGATCGTCGTGCAGATCACGCAGAAGCCCGGCGAGAGCTTCATCGACCGCATGATCGCCCTGGTCGAGGGCGCGAACCGGCAGAAGACGCCGAACGAGATCGCGCTCAACATCCTGCTGGCCGCGCTGACGATCATCTTCCTGGTCGCCACCGTCACCATGCAGCCGCTGGCGATCTACTCCAAGCTCATCAACCCGGGCGTGCCGGACTCGCTCGCGCTCGACGGCAACGGCGTCACCGGCGTGGTGCTGGTCTCGCTGCTGGTGTGCCTGATCCCGACCACGATCGGGGCGCTGCTGTCGGCCATCGGCATCGCCGGCATGGACCGCCTCGTGCAGCGCAACGTGCTGGCCATGTCGGGCCGCGCGGTCGAGGCGGCCGGCGACGTGTCCACGCTGCTGCTGGACAAGACCGGCACGATCACGCTGGGCAACCGGCAGGCGGCCGAGTTCGTCCCCGTGGACGGCATCGGCGAGGGGGAACTGGCCGAGGCGGCGCAGCTGTCCAGCCTGGCCGACGAGACGCCGGAGGGCCGCTCGGTCGTGGTGTTCGCCAAGGAGCGCTACGGCCTGCGCGAACGCGAGATCCACGGCGCCGAGTGGGTGCAGTTCACCGCCCAGACCCGCATGTCCGGGGTGAACCTGGAGGGCCGCGAGGTCCGCAAGGGCGCCGCCACCGCCGTCATGAAGTGGGTCCGCGACGCGGGCGGCCACCCCACCGACGAGGTGGGTCACATCGTGGACGGCATCTCGGCCTCCGGCGGCACCCCGCTGGTCGTCGCGGAGAAGGGCCGCGTGCTCGGCGTCATCCACCTGAAGGACGTGGTCAAGCAGGGCATGCGCGAGCGGTTCGACGAGATGCGCCGGATGGGCATCCGCACCGTGATGATCACCGGCGACAACCCGCTGACCGCCAAGGCCATCGCCGACGAGGCCGGGGTGGACGACTTCCTGGCCGAGGCCACGCCGGAGGACAAGCTGGCGCTGATCAAGAAGGAGCAGGAGGGCGGCCGGCTGGTCGCGATGACCGGCGACGGCACCAACGACGCCCCGGCCCTGGCCCAGTCGGACGTCGGCGTGGCCATGAACACCGGCACCAGCGCCGCCAAAGAGGCCGGCAACATGGTGGACCTCGACTCCAACCCGACCAAGCTCATCGAGATCGTGGAGATCGGCAAGCAGTTGCTCATCACGCGGGGCGCGCTGACCACGTTCTCGATCGCCAACGACATCGCCAAGTATTTCGCGATCATCCCGGCCATGTTCGCGGCCGTCTACCCGGGCCTGGACACCCTCAACGTCATGCGCCTGGCCAGCCCGCAGTCCGCGATCCTGTCGGCCGTCGTGTTCAACGCGATCATCATCGTCGCGCTGATCCCGCTGTCCCTGAGAGGCGTCAGGTACCGGCCGTCCAGCGCCTCCAAGCTGCTGTCCCGCAACCTCTACGTCTACGGCCTGGGCGGCATCATCGCGCCGTTCGCCGGCATCAAAATCATCGACCTTCTGATCCAGTTCCTTCCGGGGATGAGCTAAATGGAACGTCTGCCCAGCTGGTTGCGCCAGCATCTCGCCGCGATCCGCGCGGTCGCCGTCCTGACCGTGCTGCTCGGGCTCGTCTACCCGCTCGTCACCACCGGCGTCGCCCAGGCGCTGTTCAACGGCAAGGCCAACGGCTCCATCGTCGAGGGCGGGCACGGGAGCGCGCTGATCGGCCAGTCCTTCACCGACAAGGACGGCAATCCGGTCAGGAAGTACTTCCAGTCCAGGCCCTCGGCCGCCGGCGACGGCTACGACCCGACCTCCACCAGCGCCAGCAACCTCGGCCCCGAGGACGTCATCGACGTGCTGCCGGTGCCGGGCGCCAAGGACGAGGAGGGCAACCCGGACGAGGGCAAGCAGTCGCTGCTCACCCAGGTCTGCGCCCGCTCCAAGGCGGCCGGCGAGCTGGAGGGCGTCAGCGGCGCCCGCCCGTACTGCACCCCTGACGGGGTCGGCGCGGTGCTGAAGGTCTTCCCCGACCGGGCCGTGAGCGTCAACCAGGCCTGCCCCGCCGCCCCCTTCATCGCCTCCTACCAGGGGCTGACGGTGGAGTGCGGCAAACCGGGCGAGGACTACGCGGCCGGTCGCACCGTGCCCGTGCGCGGCGACGTGAGCGCCGTGGCCGTGCCCGCCGACGCGGTCGCGGCCAGCGGCTCCGGCCTCGACCCGCACATCTCCGTCGCCTACGCCGACCTCCAGGCACCCCGCGTGGCCAAGGAACGCGGGATCGCCCTGGACCAGGTGAAGACGCTGATCGGCGAGCACACCACCGGCCGGGCGCTCGGCTTCATGGGCGAGCCCGCCGTCAACGTGCTCGAACTCAACCTGGCACTCGACCGCTCATGAACCGGGGCCGCCTGCGGGTCTACCTCGGGGCGGCACCCGGGGTGGGCAAGACGTACGCGATGCTCGGTGAGGGCCGCCGCGCGCTGGAGCGCAGCCGGGACGTGGTCGTGGGGTTCGTCGAGACCCACGGCCGCCCCCGGACCGCCGCCCTGCTGGAGGGCATGGAGGTGATCCCGCGCAAGACGATCGCCTACCGCGGGGCCACCTTCACCGAGCTGGACGTGGCCGCGGTCATCGAACGCGCGCCCAAGGTCGCGCTGGTCGACGAGCTCGCCCACACCAACGTGCCGGGCTCGGCGAACGTCAAGCGCTGGCAGGACATCGACCAGATCCTCGACGCGGGCATCGACGTCGTCTCCACGGTCAACATCCAGCACCTGGAGTCGGTCAACGACGTCGTCCAGGAGATCACCGGCGTGCCGCAGCGCGAGACCGTGCCCGACGAGGTGGTACGCCGGGCCGACCAGATCGAGCTGGTCGACATGTCGCCCGAGGCGCTGCGCCGGCGGATGGCCCACGGCAACGTCTACGCGCCCGGCAAGGTGAACGCGGCACTGTCGAACTACTTCCGGGTCGGCAACCTCACCGCGCTGCGCGAGCTGGCGCTGCTGTGGGTCGCCGGCAAGGTGGACGACCAGCTCGACCGCTACCGCGCCGACCACGGCATCGCCACCACCTGGGAGGCCCGCGAGCGCGTGGTCGTGGCCCTGACCGGCGGCCCGGAAGGCGACACCCTGGTACGCCGGGCCGCCCGCATCGCCGCCCGCACCAAGGGCGCCGACCTGCTGGCCGTGCACGTGACGAGCGCCGACGGGCTGGCCGGGGCCGACCCGGCCAGCCTGGCCCGCCAGCGCACGCTGGTCGAGAGCATGGGCGGCACCTACCACCAGGTCGTCGGCGACGACATCCCCCGCGCGCTGCTCGACTTCGCCCGCGGCGTGAACGCCACCCAGCTCGTGCTCGGCGCCTCACGGCGCGGGCGCTTCGCCCAGCTCTTCTCGCGCGGCGTCGGGGTCGAGACCACCGCGCGGTCCGGCTCCATCGACGTCCACATGATCACCCATGACGAGGCGCAGAAGGGCCGCCGCCGGCCGGTCCGTTCGCGCGCCGCGCTCACCCGCACGCGCCGGCTGATCGGCTGGGTGCTGGCGGTGGCCGGGATGCCGTTGCTGACCGCCGCGCTCGCGCCCTTCCGCGACATGCTGTCGCTGCCCAGCGAGATCCTGTTCTTCCTCTGCCTGACCGTCGGCGTGGCGCTGGCCGGTGGCATGTGGCCGGCCATCACCGCCGCGGTCGGCGGGTCGCTGCTGCTCAACTGGTACTTCACGCCGCCGGTCGGCGAGTTCACCATCTCCGACCCGGAGAACCTGTTCGCCCTGGTCGTGTTCGTGCTGGTGGCCGCGGCGGTCAGCACGATCGTGGACATCGCGGCCCGGCGCACCCGCGAGGCGGCCCGTGCGAGCGCCGACGCCGAGCTGCTGTCCACCCTGGCCGGGCACGTGCTGCGCGGCCAGGCCGCCGCCGTGTCGTCGCTGCTGGAGCGCATGCGCGAGACGTTCGCCCTGACCTCGGTCACCCTGCTGGAACGCCGCCCGGAGGCCGCCAGGACGCCGGACATCCAGTCCGATCCGGACGCCTGGCGGATCGTGGCCACCTCCGGCGGCGCGCCGTCCACGTGCCCCGGCCAGTCCGACACCGACGTGGTCATCGACGACGACATGATCCTGGCCGCCCAGGGCGGGCCGCTGGCCGCCGCCGACCGCACGGTGCTGGAGGCGTTCGCCGCCGAGGCCGCCGTCGCCCTCCGCCAGGAACGCCTCCAGGAGGCGGCCGAGCAGGCCCGCCCGCTGGCCGAGGCCGACAGGATGCGCACCGCGCTGCTGGCCGCCGTCAGCCACGACCTGCGCACCCCGCTCGCCTCCGCCAAGGCCGCCGTCGAGAGCCTGGGCAACACCGGCATCGCCTGGAGCGACCACGATCGCGCCGAGCTGCTGGCCACCGCCGAGGAGTCGCTCGACAAGCTGGACCGGCTGGTGTCGAACCTGCTCGACATGAGCCGCCTGCAGGCCGGCGTGCTCGGCGTGACACCGGAGCCGATCGCCCTGGAGGAGATCGTCCCGCGGGCCGTGGACGACCTCGGCCCGCTGCGCGACCGGATCGAGGGCGACATCTCCATCGAGCTGCCCGAGATCCTCGCCGACCCCGCCCTGCTGGAACGCGTCCTGGTCAACCTCATGTCGAACGCCGTCCGCTACAGCCCGCCCGGCAGGACGGTGCTGGTCACCGCGAGCTGGCACGGCGAGCACGTGGAGATCCGCGTCATGGACCGCGGCCCCGGCATCCCGCCCGAGGCCCATGACCGCGTCTTCCAGCCGTTCCAGCGGCTCGGGGACCGTGACAACCACTCCGGCGTCGGCCTCGGGCTGGCCCTGTCACGCGGCCTGACCGAGGCCATGGGCGGCACCCTCGTACCCGAAGAGACACCAGGGGGAGGTCTCACCATGATCCTGACACTGCCCATCTCCAGCAGAGCGGTGACGTCGTGACGCGCATCCTCGTCGTCGACGACGAGCCGCAGATCCTGCGCGCCCTGCGGATCAACCTGGCCGCCCGCCACTACGAGGTGACGGTCGCCGCCGACGGCGCCTCGGCGCTGCGCGAGGCCGTCGACAGCTCGCCCGACCTGGTCATCCTCGACCTGGGGCTGCCCGATCTGGACGGGGTGGACGTCATTCACGGCCTGCGCGGCTGGACCACGATCCCGATCATCGTGCTGTCCGGCCGGGCCGGCAACCAGGACAAGATCGAGGCGCTCGACGCGGGCGCCGACGACTACGTCACCAAGCCCTTCGGCATCGACGAACTGCTCGCCAGGGTGCGGGCCGTCACCCGGCGCGCCTCCATCCAGGAGACCGAGCTGGCCAGCATCCAGATCGGCGTCCACGTCATCGACCTGACCAACAAGACCATCTCCAGCGACATCCGGCTCACCCCCACCGAGTGGCATATCCTGGAGACGCTCCTGCGCCACCCGGGCAAGCTGATCAGCCAGCGCCAGATCCTCACCGAGGTCTGGGGCGCCAGGTTCGTCAAGGAGACCCACTACCTGCGGCAGTACATGGCCCAGCTGCGCCGCAAGCTCGAACGCGACCCCGCCCATCCAGCCCACCTGATCACCGAACCCGGCATGGGCTACCGCTTCAAGCCCTGACCCCAGGGGCGTTCACGCTGGCGGCCGGCCGGCCTCGCGGCCGGCGATCGTGATCGTGACGGCGACCAGCAGGACGCAGGCGGCCGTGATCGCCGCGACCACCCCGGCCACGCCGATCCCGGGCGCCGCGAGCGGCAGGGACAGGAGGACGGCGAGGCAGCCCACGACGGCGGCGGGGTGGATGACGGGCTCGGCGACGAGCGCGTGGACCGTCCACAGCGCGGCGAGGAACACGCCGGCCGGGATCGCGACGGCGTAGCCGAGGGCCGTCGGCGACGCCGCCACCGCGTGCCCGCTCTGCTCCACCGCCACTTCGAGCCCCGCGCCGAGCGCGGCCAGGGCCGCGAAGATGGCGTAGTGGCCGTACCCCCACAGGTACGACCGGTGACGGCGGTCACTGAGACCTTCCCCGGCTTCGATGAGGAAGTAGAGCCACCACAGGGCGAACAGCAGGATGAGACTGCAGACGGCGATGACGACGAAGTGCCCGCTGATCTCGTCCGCTTCGAGCGCTCCCGCGACTCCCCGGCTCGCGGCCAGCACGCTCTCGCCCAGCAGGATGATGGTGAACAGGCCGTAGCGCTCGGCGATGTGGTGCGGGTGCCAGGTGGTGGCCCTGGTCCGTTCCGCCCACCGCGGCACCAGGAGCTCAAGGACGACCAGGCAGGCGAAGAACGGCAGCGCGGAGGACGCGGGCAGGACGCCCGTGTCCACGAGGAAGAAGCGCAGCAACCACCCCAGCTGCACGACGGTGATGCCGGCCGCGTAGCGCAGCGCGGTCCGGCGGCCGGCCGGGTCTTCGAGGCCGGCGCGCAGCCACTGGGCGACGAGCCCGGTTCTCATGATGACGTAGCCCAGGGTGACGATCCCGAAGCCGCCGTGACCGGTCGCGGCGGGCACGCCGGCGGCGAGGACGAGCACGCCGGCCATCTGCACCATGGTCAGGAGCCGGTAGGCGACGTCGTCGGTGTCGTACGACGAGGCGAACCACGTGAAGTTCATCCACGCCCACCAGATCGCGAAGAACACCTGGAGGAACGGGACCAGCGCGGCGAGGCCGTGACCGTCGGCCACGCTGTGCGCGAGCTGGGCGGTGACCGTCGCGACCGCGACCACGAACGTGAGATCGAACAGCAGCTCCAGCTGGCTCGAAGCGCGGTGCGGCTCATCGATGGCACGCTCGCTCATCCGGATTCGGATCCGGATGGTGGTCCTGGCTGATGGCAAGGTCTCGCTCCTGTCGTTCGGCTCATCTGAAAGACCGGGTAGCAGCGCGATCTGTGACAACGCGGCACCGGGATCGCGACGCCGCGAGAAGAGACTGCACGCTCAAGGAACCTGGTCCGTTTCCGGCAGCTTGCCGAGCTGGTCAGCAACAGTGAGGGCAGGCACCTGATCGAGGCAGCGAAGGAGGACCCGGACTGGGGCAAGGACGCACTCCTCCCCACACTCAAGCAAGCGGTATGGATGCTGGAGTCGGAATTCGGCGATCAATAGTTGATCGTGATGACAAATTTGTCATCACGCTTCGGAGGGTGCTCAGCCAGATCTGGCCGAGCATCCCCTGTGTTCCGAGTCCGGTAGCAGCGATGATCTTGTCGCACAATGTGACAAGATCATCACAACAGGCATGGCCACTGCGCCGAAGGGGTTGACTTGGCGGTCGGCGAGTAGACAGGCATCAGCAGTGGCCTCGGGCTCCTCCAGGCTCCAACCCTCTCCTCTTGCTGTCGGGCAGGGCGCACTGATCACTCCGACGCAATACGCGGTGGAGGCCGCACGTCAATGATCGCGCGCAGATGTTCCGGACGATAGTGCGGCGGGGCTGGGCACGACAGCGCCCGCCGTGCGCCGACCACGGAGCGCCCGGCGGGGGCGGCGGGTCGCGGCTTTGCTGCCAGCGAGCCAGCGCTTCGGGGAGACGCGGGCGTAACGGGCCAGCGAGGCGACAGAAGTCGTAGCCGGAGTAGGCAAGCAGGGTGGAGGTGTCGGCACCGTCTTCGGCGGCGTGTGTGGAGGGCGCTGTGGCGCAGCTGGTGCAGCGTCCACGGCCCGGCGGGCAACTCGGTGGTGACCTGCTCGAAGAGTTCGGCGGCGCGCCGGTGCGGACAGCCGTGCCCTGCCGGAGCCGGGGGGCGACGTCGGCCGGCGCCAGCGAACCCGGGCGCGCCGGTTAGGTCAGGACACCGGGCCAGCGCGGCGGCCGTCTGCCAGACGATGACGTCGACCGCGCCGCCTTTGCGTCGGACCTTGGCACGCCGGTTGCGCAGGTCGAGCCCGGCGATGTTGAGGGCGAGGACCTCTTCGGTCCGGGCGGCGCTCTCAGACAGCAGCCAGAATAGGGTCCGCTACCGCAGCGACAGCTTCTCCCGGGTGAGCAGCACCCCGACCTGGCCGCGGTCCAGGGCCTTGGTACGGGGGAGTGCGGGCGCGGCGGCGGATGTGGCGCAGCGGGTTCGCCGGTCAGCCAGTCCTGGTTCCGCCACCAGGCGCCGGCGGAACCGAGCGCATCCAGGCGGGGGGCGTTGAAGGTGGCCGCGGCCGCCGTCCCCCAGGGGCCGGTGAACCCAGCCGGCGAAGGCGGTCGGCGCCGGTCTCGCCCTCCAGCGCGGTCAGCGGCGCCTTGGGGCCGACTTCGGCGGCCAGGGCGCGCAGCGCGATCGCGTACACCGCCTGCTGAAGAACCGAGGCTGACAGCCGAGTTCAGGCACCCACACGCCGCATGGCTTCACTTAGAACAGCGAAAGTCAAGTCTGGAGAAAACCATTCTAAATCTCGCCATAGCCACGGTTCCATGCAGCCTGCTGCTCGACATCTAGCCGAACAGTGGGAAATGACTCCAGGAAGCGATGCGCAAGCTCAATCACAGCGGATTCTTGCAGATCTGGAAGTGAATCAAATTCATCTCGCGCAACATCAAGCCCGAAATGACCTCCTCCCCCCTCGAACAGTGCTGTGACGGAGCAGCGAAAGCAGTCTTCGGACTCCTCGTGCAGGAACGTAAGGTAGAGCTCTGAGATTGATGCGCAATGCTCATCCAGCCAGGCTGGGCGCCCTTGGCCTCTCCAATGATGAGCCTTCGCTTGTCGAGCCATGCGCTCGACCTCATCAAGAGTAATCTCTTTGATGTCTCCTCTGCCGAGGACACCAGCTCGATTCTCGACCGTGGGCCAGACGCGCTTGCGGTGCCTAGCCCACCAGAAACGTATCACCGATCAAACCCTCTAATGTAGATTCGCGTGGTATCCGTTATACCTGAATCTGGAATATCGGCCCACCTCAAAAGCTTGCGCATTCGGCGATTGCCATTCTCGATCGTATTACTATCTTTGTAAATGAACATCCCATTCCAGGCCGGTCTTCCGGCCCGCGGCTATCGGTTTCTTCGGGCTCAAAGGTCGCGCAGATCTGCGGCGCAACGTCACGCTGATAACGTGACGCCACGGAACGCATGTCAGGCGCGCTCGGCGACTGCCCCGACCCGTAGCCGTCAGAAAACGATCACGACCGCTGTAGCCGTCAACCAAGGCTCGGCATCCCCCAAGTGAGACCATCACAAGGGGTGCCTACTACTTTAGTTAGAGACCGGGGCCGGCCATGGATCTATGCCAGGATCAGTATGCAGGCAAATTAGTGGCCTATGCGCCCTGACAGCCAACTCCAGACCTTCTTCAAAGGTGCTGCCCAGCTCCCATATCCACCCCAGTCGGATAGCAACCATTCTGCCCCCCGCTTCGAGGAATACGCTTGACTGGCTCAGTCACTCCCCAATAGGGAAGTAGATACCATCAAGAATGACCTCAACCTCTTGGGCCAATTCACGTTGGCCCGACCCTGTCAACATAGGATCAAAGTTGAGGGGTTCATCGTTACTAAAATTAGGCCCATCGGAATTGACCGGCTCAACTATTAGCCCACCCAATGAGGACAGCGCTCTCTTGACAAGAGGGCTAACATGGTAGCCCTCTTGAGTCAAGGGCGTTAGCCACTGAGAGATGTCCACTCTTCCTCCAGGTGGCCACCCTAATGCGTTGATCGCTGCCAGCACGTCAGTGTGCGTCGAATCGATTCCGATTTCAAGCATTGTCCCTTAATCGATATCCAGATTCCCCAGTAGTCGTCCACAACGCCCACAGGGCAGACCTGGCAGTCCATGTTGCCCTGCATTTGACGACATTGTATTTCGCGATTGCAGCGTTCGCATGGTCCCAGTCAAGACCCACCTGCGCCAGGAGGCCGGCGGGCGCAGCACCGACCGGGCCGACCTGCCCGAGCATCGGGCCGCCTACGCGATGGGTGACATCGACACGCTGGTCCGCGCCGCCCGCTGGGCCGGGGTCAACGTCGGTATCTATGCTGAGCGGCACTTCGACGACAGTCTGCCCTGGACGCGGATGCGGCAGGTCTACCGGCTGCTCGGCCTGGGCGCCGCTACGGCGCCGGCGGCGTCGAGGCGGCCTGCGGCAAGGCGCTGGAGCTGGACGTGCTGTCGGTGTCGAAGATCTCGACGATGCTCGCAGCTGGCACCGAGCACGTCCCGGTCCCGCCGCCACGCCCGGCGCGGGCCGCTTCGCCCGTGACCCCGCCGAGTTCAACCCGGCCCGCCGCGCTCGCCTGACGCTCCTGGGCCCCAGCGACGCACTGGAGCGATCCTCATGACCGGCACGACGGGCAGCACGACGGGCAGCCGTGTCCGTGATCCGATCATCGGAGACCTCAAGACCACGCTGCGGGCGCTCAAGCTCGGCAAGATGCTCGACACCCTGCCCGAACGCCTCGCCCTGGCCCAGCAGCGACAGCTGGGCCACGCCGATTACGGGGCACTGATCTTGGGGCCGGTCGGAACGGGAAAGACACATCTGGCCACCGCGCTCGGCCATATCGTCGTTCGCCGCCGCTACACCACCGTGGTGGCCCGCGCCGACGAGCTGTTCAAACGGCTCAAGGTCGCCCGGCTGGACAACAGCGTCGAGACCGAGATGCGCCGCCTGGCCCACGTCCAGTTGCTGATCATCGACGACTTCGCGCTCAAAGGCCTGGGCCAGATCGAGACGGCCGACTTCTACGAACTGGTCGTGGAACGCCACCGCAAGGCCGCCACTGTCATGACCTCCAACCGTGAGCCGGGCGAATGGCTGGCCATGATGGCCGACCCGCTACTTGCGCAGTCCGCCGTCGACCGGCTGGTCTCAGCCGCGCACGTCCTCATCGTTGAGCGCTCGTTGTCGTGGCCAACCTTAATTAAGGTACATAGTCGATCTTCAGGGCTCTCATGAACGCCGCAATGCTTGGCGCTACCTCTCGCCAGTTCCCCTCTACCGTCAAGAAGATAACTGATGGTTCCTCATCGACTCGCCGGTAATCCAGAGCAAATGGCAAATCTGGCCCGAGATCGCCGATGATTATCGATCGATGTCGAACGATGTCTCCTGGTGGATCCTCAGTGTTTATCCTTCCTTCATATTGAGCAAGAATTTCCGGGTCATTTTCGGCATGCCAACGCTCCGTCTCACTCAAGATCTCTTGTTTTGAATAGAAGCGGGGATCGACTGCTTCGCAACGGAATACCCTCTCCAATAGCCCCAAATCCCCCGGTGTTCGCCAACTACCTCTTGCGATGGCGGTTAGCAGCATGCTGGGCAGGGGCATGCGCAATACATACATGATCACTCCTTTCATCGAGACTTCACTGGTAGACCAGTGGTCACCGACACAAGATCCATGATTCCCTGTCGATGCTCCATGGGAGCCATTGGATCGCCATGGTTTCGTCCATTGACGCTTCTTGAGAGCCAGCCTACCGACAAGCCTTCCTCGTCCTTGAAGAGTGTGAACCCAACCGTGTCCCGAGAACCGCGGAAGTGCAAGAAGTTGATCTCGCCGTGTCCGCCCGTGCGGTTCACGGCGTTTGGAGGTGTGTTCGGGCCTCTTAGCGGAACGTTCAGCTGAGCTCGAAATGTACCGCTCGTTGGGTCATATACGCCACTGAAGGCGGTACCCGGATCGTGTCCCCTTAGCGTGTCTGCGTTGTCGACATCAGGCGTATTCGACAGAACATTGGTGCAGTCAGCGTTGTGGACCAGTAGGTCGGTTGCACCCGCAGCCGCGTAGTAGGTGTGTATTCCGTCTACGGTGAGGTTGTGGACCCGTTGGATGGCTGTCCGCACCTGGACCGCAGTGACCTGGATGTAGGTGCCCGCTGAGGTCTGCAGCCAGATCCCAGGCTGCAGTTGGCCAGCGTCGACCCATTCACGCAGTGCGGGCACCCAGAAGGGGTGGTTGTCGGTGGCGGTGATGTCGTCGGTCGTGCCGCCGCGGGCCCCGTCGACGTCTACGGTGATTTTGACGAGGTGTTTGGTGCCGTCGCCGGTGATCAGCGTGGTGACCGGCTTGGCGGCCGTGATTCCGGTCACGGGGTCCGTGGCGATGACCCGGTCTCCGACCTTCACGTCTTCGATCGGCTGGTGGCTGCCGTCTGCCATCAGTACCCGTGTGCCGGGGACGAAGCTGTTGCCTGATGGCGTGCAGCCGTTCAGGCCGGGCGGGTTGCTGGGTGGAAGGTCGGGGGCGACGTCGTCGAGGATCTCGTCGATGATGGAATCGGTCGTCGTCTCGGCGAGATCCTCGACGATGTCCTTCTTCCAGTCGCTGACGCCGTAGTCGGAGGCGGTGGCGACGCTGCCGCGGCCCAGTTCGATGCCGCTGTAGGTGCCCGTGCAGGGGCCGGTGCGGCACTTCTCGTCCGTGCTCTTCTTGGTCTGGCGCTTCTTGGGCGTGCCACCCTTGGCCGACGATTTGACCGAGCCTTTCACGGCCTTCTTGGGTTTGGTCGGCGTCCTCTTCTTCGCTGCGGGTTTCTTCGGCTGCGGACAGTTGCGGGTACAGCGGCGGTCGTCGCGGCGGTCGGAGTCGAGGCTGCGCGCCTGTTCGTCATCGTCGTCGTCGGACCGGTCGCGACGTTTCTTGGTTCTTTTCTTGTCGTCCTTCTTGGTGCCGCTGGAGCTCTGCCCTTGCGTTCTTTTCTTGCCGGTGGGGCGATTTCCTTGCTTGTGCTTCTTCCCGGGGTCGCCGGAGCCGGTCCAGGTGTCGGAGTTCTGCTTGTCCGCCTTGTTGTAGTGCTGGGCGGCGGGCGCGTGAACCCGGTCGTAGAACTCAGCCTCGGTCTTGCCTGCGGCCTCGAACTTCTCTGCTTGTGCGCAGGTCGGACCGCCGCCCCCGTTGCACCAGTTCTGGGACCAGCCCTTCTTGAAGCCGGGCTCGGGGCGGGGGACGTTCATGTTGACGTTGATGTGCGGCGAGTGGCCGTTCGGGTCCTGGTGGGCGAGTGGGTCGCCCTGGCCGTAGAGGTAGCGGTTGAGTTGGCTGGAGGGGTCGGGGGACAGCGTCCAGTCGTCGCGGGAGGCGAAGCCGCCGGTGCCCGGCACGTACCAGCGGGCGTCCATGTTGACCTTGCCGGTGTCCGGGTCGGTGTACTCGCCCTGGTATCCGAGCGAGCGCTGGGCGCCGGTGCGGGCGATCGGCTCGCCGAAGGGGTTGTAGGCGACAGAGTCCACCAGGGCGGTGCCGGAGAAGGTGGCCACCACGTCGCTGTGCAGGTCGGACATGACCCCCAGGGCGGGATCGCCGCCCTCCTGGAGGCTGAGGATGCCGCCGCTGGGGTCGCGGCCGTATTTCGCCTTGGTCGTGCCGGTCTGGTCCGACACCGTGGTGATGTCGTTGGCCAGGCCTGAGTAGGTGAAGCGGCTCTCCTCGGTGCCCTTCTTGCGTGTGGTCAGCCGACCGAGTGCGTCATAGGCGTAGGTGGCTTCGCCGTCGTTGACCAGCCGGTCGAAGGCGTCGAAGACGAGGTTCTTGGTGGCAGTGCCGGTGGTCTCGGTGGCCAGGGTGCCGCGCGGGGTGTAGGTGTAGTCGGTCCCGGCACCGGACAGCAGGCGGTTGCGCTCGTCGTAGGTGTAGGTCGCCTCGCCGGCCTTGGTCCGGTTGCCCGCGCCGTCCCAGGTGTAGCTGGTGACGTTGCCGTTCGGGGCGGTCCAGGAGGTCAGGCGGCCGGCGCGGTCGTAGCCGTAGGTGTTGCCACCCGCACCGGCGGTGCCTTCGGTCGTTTTCGAGATGAGGTGGTCGTCTTTGTCCCAGCCGTAGGTGATCTTGGCGAGCTGGGCGGTGGCGCTCTTGAGCGTGTGGGTCTCCACGCGGCTGAGCGGGTCGTAGGTGAAGACCTGGGTGTTGACCGGGCTGGTGGAGTTCAGCGAGGTCAGCCGGGAGTCCTTGTCGTAGCCGTAGGTGAAGGCGCGGCCGCTCACCGGGTCGGCCGCGGTGGCCAGGCGGGTGTTGTCGTCCCAGGTGAAGGTGGCGTTGCCGGAGCTGTCAGACCTGGTCAGCGGGTTTCCGAGGGCGTCATAGGTGAAGGCTGCGAGGGCGATCTGGGTGGCGCCACGGGTGACCTTGGTGAGCAGTCCTCGGTCGTTGTACTCCAGGCTGTAGTCGCCGATGCCAACCTGGCGCCCGGTGGCGTCGTAGCGGTAGCCCCGCTCGGGGGTGGCGACCTGGGCGCCCTGGCCGGTCTCCTTGGTGAGCCGGTTCAGGGCGTCGTAGTGCCGGTCGATGCGCACGCCGCCCGGCTGCTGCAGGACGGTGAGGTTGCCCGCCGCGTCGTAGGACTGTGTCCAGGTACGGTCGGCGGGCGCGGGGTGAGCCGCGGTGGACGGCTCAGTGACCGTCTCCACCAGCCCGAGGGTGTTGTATCCCGTCCACACCGTGTTACCGCGGCCGTCGGTGCTGCGGGTCGGAGCCCGGGTCGCGTCATAGCCGAACGTCGTCGTGATCGACTCCGTCGCCGAGACCGGTTCGACAAGCTGGGTCTGGACGTTCGTGGCGTCGTAGGAGCGGGTGGTGACGTGGCCCTCGCCGGAGGTGGTGCGCACCGGGTTGGAGGCGGCGTCGTAGCCGTGTTCGACCATCCGCTTCATAGCGCCGGCGGTGTCAAGGTCCTTGCTCGCGATCAGCCGACCGGCCAGGTCGTACTCCAAGACGCTCGCGTACCTGAGCGGTGTGGTCGTTTTGGCCGTCCGCCCGGCCGCGTCGTAGGCGATCTCGGTCAGGTACCCGAGCGGGTCGGTGATCTTGGTGATCTCGCCCGCCGCGTTGACGCCATAGGACGTCGCCTTGCCGATGGGCGGGGTCATGGTGTCGGGGAAGCCCGCGTTGGTGTAAGAGAATTTCGTCGTGTACGCGGCCATGGCGGGCCGGCGCTCGATCAGCGTCCGCGTGATCATGCGGCCCAGGTCGTCGTAGGTGGCCTCGATCCGGCCGCCCGTCGGATCCACCTGCGCCAGCGGCTCGCCCGCCAGGTCGTACTCCGTGACCTCCTGGCCGCCGGGCTGCCCGTCGATCGCCGGTTGTGTGGTGCGGACCTGGTTGCCCAGCGCGTCGTACTCGGCAGTCGAGCTGTTCCCGCGCGCGTCGGTGACCTTCGTGAGCTGGCCGGCCGCGTCATAGGCGAAGGACTGCTGGGGAACGAGCGGGGTGCCGCCAGGCGGCGTGTACGGCGTACCGGTTACCGCGGTCACCCTGCCGAGCTTGTCGAATGCCGTCGTGCTCTGGCGGCCCTCGGCGTCGATGACGTGCGTCTGCCGCCCGGCACTGTCGTAGCCGAAGCGCGTGGTCGGGCGGGTGGACTCGGCGGTGCCTGCGCGTTCGACCGTGACCGTCGGAGCCTTCGCCTCGACCAGGCGGCCGTGGGCGTCGTAGCGGTGGTGGGTGGTGAAGTCGGCGGCCGTGGCGCCGCTGAGGTTGCCGCGCGGGTCCACGCTCGCGGTGACCAGGCCGCGCTGGTCCACCGACCAGGTCGTGGTCAGATCCGTTTCACCGTTCTCCACCGTCTGGCGGACGAGCTGGTTCTCCTTGTTGTAGCCGAACTCCACGCTCTCGGCCCGGCTCGTCCCTGCCGCCGTGAGCGTCTGTTTGAGGAGGTTGTCGTTGGCGTCGTAGGCGTTGGTGACCTTGCGAGCCAGTCCCGCCGGATCGAACGTGGAGGAGGCCAGCCGCCCGGCGGCGTCGTAGGCGAAGGTGGTCTGAGCCGCGGGCGTCTTCACTCCGGCCCGGTTGCCGGCCGCGTCGTAGGTGTTCGACTCCAGCACTATGTCTTTGACTGTGGTGAGGTCGTTCACCTTGACGTCCTTGGCGATCACGTCCGCCAGCAGGTCGTCGGTGAAGTAGGTGTAGGAAGTTTTGCGGCCCATCGCGTCGACCTGAGCCGCCAGCCTCCCGCCGGGGTCGTAGGAGTAGGACTCCAGCACGATTTCTTGGGACGGCTGCGGGTTGACCGGGCTGCCCGTCCAGTTCTTCAACGTCCGGGTGGCCGGCTCGCCGCGCTCGGTGTAGGTGTAGCCGAACACCGAGCCCAACTCGTCGGTGACCGTGGTCCGCGCTCCGCTGGTATCCCAGCTCGCGCGCACCACTCCACCCTCGGGCCCGGTCACCGTCTCCTCGCGGCCGAACGCGTCGTAGGTGTAGGTGATCGTCCGCTCTGGGTCGCCGCCGGTCAGATCGGCCACGGTGTCGGTGAGGGTGTTGCCGTCCGGATCGTAGGTGTGGCGGGTCTCGATGGTGTGCGTCTTACCGGTGATCTCGTTCTTCACCGGTGCCCCGGTGTGCCTGACGAGCTGGCCGAGCCCGTCATAGGCGAGGGAGGTCTTGACCCCGTCGGGAAACGCTGTGGAGATCTCGGTGCGGGCCACCGCCCGGCCGACGGCATCGTAGTCGTATGTGGTGATCAGTCCTTCCGGCTCCGTCTGCTCGGCCAGGTCGCCGGCGGCGGTGTAGCGCTGCTCCCACACGTTGCCCCGCGCGTCCGTCCGGGTCTTCACCAGACCGGCGGGCGTCGTCCCGCCGCCGATGGCCGCTTCCGTTCCGTCGGTGTAGGCGATCGTCAAGGACCTGCCTTGCGGGAAGTCGGGCGTTGCCGGAGCGGTCTCCTTCGTCTGTTCGCCGTAGGTGTTGTATTCCCACACGGTCGCGTAGGTGTTGTCGGTGCTGCTCGCCGAACGGGCGTCCCTGAAGGTGGTCAGCAGGTTGTTGCGCGCGTCGAAGACGTTGGTGGCGTTGTAGTAGTAGGAGTAGTGGGTGTACTGGCAACTGCTGGTTGTCCGGCAGGTCTTGCGCTGCACCACGTTGCCGCGTGCGTCGCTGTAATCGGTGATGCTGGTGCTGTTCGGATCGGTGACGGTCTGCAGGAAGCCGCCGGTGTCGTAGCTGTAGGTCGTCTTCTTGCCCAGTTGGTCGGTGGCCGAGACGAGTCGATGACCGCGCCAGGGGTCGTACTCGAACTGCAGCGTTTTCTGCCGCGGGTCCGTGACGCTGGCGGTGCTGATCCGCTTGTCGTGGTCGAGGACGGGAACGCCGATTTTCCAGGTTCCGCCATTGTCATCGGTCATGCTGGTCAACCGGCCGCTGGCGGGATCGTAAGCGCCCGACATCCAGGTCCGGCCGGATGGGAGCGTTACCTTTGACAGGGAGAACGCCGCCTCGGCCCGCGCGTCGTAATGGGCACGCACTTCCGCGGCGGTCAGAGCCCGATCGTAGAGTGCGACCTCGTCAATGGAGCCCTGGAAACCGAACTCGGCCGGCGTGCTGATGCCTGCGGGCGTTCCGGGCAGGTACGAGTCGGCCGCGCCCGTCCCGATCACCGAACCACTGACCCAGTCCCAGTCCTCCACGCCTACCGGCTCCGATCCGGCAGCCGCGCCATCCACGTACAGAGCGGTGTTCTCGTTGGCCACCGTGATGACCGCGTGATGCCACTGCCCGTCGTTGACGGCCTGTGGCGACGCCACCGGCGTGCCGGGGGTCTCAGCTCCCAGCGCGAGCTTGAGCAGGCCCCGCAACTTGCCGTCCGTGCCCACGTACAGGCCGGGAACCCCATAACCGGGAGAGGATGCGTTCCAGGCACCCTTTCCCGCCCAGTAAATGAATCCGGATTTCGTGGTCTTGAACCATGCCTCGACCGATAATTGGTCACCCAGCTTGGTCAGCGTCGGACCGATTTCGAAGTGAGAGGATCGCCCGCTGCCTTGAAAGGTCGCCGCCGCATTGGTCGTCCCGGCCAACGCGCCAGGCTGTCCCGTCACGGTGCCGCTGCCGAACGTCTGGCACCCAACCGCGTCGGCTTCATCGGGGAAGCACGTCACTGTGCCCACCTCGGGCCAGGTCTCGGTACGGACCTCGCCCAGCCTGAAGTAATGGACGGGACGGGAGTCGAGCACCGTCTCCCGATAGCGTGAAGCGCTGTCGTAGGTGTAGGCGGTGCAACTGGATTCCTGCCCGGGAGCGCACACCTTGGCCAGGCGATCGCCGTCGTAGTGGTAGGTCCACGTCAGGGGCGTCCCGCCGACCGGGTCGGTGGACACCGCGGTGACATGATCACCCGTGAAGGAGAATGACAGCGACCGTCCGCCGTCCGCGGTCACCTTGGTGAGCTTGCCTTCGGTATAGGTCAACTGCTGGCCACGTCCACGGCTGTCGGCCACATTCAGCAGACGGCCCTGCGTATCGAACTCATACACCGTGGACTGCTTGTCCATCAGCTTCCAGCCGCCAGCGGTCTGCTTGGTCAGCGTGAAGTGCATGCCGGGCGGAGGCTGATAGGTGCTCTTCCCCACATGCTGCACAAACCTGAGCTGCCGCCCATCGGGATAGGTGAGCAGGAGCGATTCCGATGTCCCGCCCTCTGGGGCGATCTTCATATCGAAGCGGGTCGACCAGCCCGCGCCGAACATGGTCTTGGCCCGTCTGTCCAAGCTGTTGTAGGAGCGCATCACGGCCAGCGGAACCGATCCCGCCGTGGCGATCGACGCGTCCGTGACGGTAGCCGTGTAGTTGCCCGGCACCTGATGAAACTCCTGGCCATTGACTCCGCTGGTGGCCAGGAGGGAACTCACCTGCGGCTGACGGACACCGGTGGTGAAGTACATGCCGGTCCGGACGCTGGTTCCGCCGGTAGTGATATCCCGTACCCGGATCTCCCAGGTGTAGGACTTGCCCCATTGCAGCTTGCCGACGGGCACCGTCCAGTACGGGTCAGTCCACGGCTTCCAAGGCGAGGTAGTGCACGTGCTTGCCTCGCAGACCTTGTACTCACGCTCGATGTCCCACCAGTTAGAAAGGCCGGTGTTGTAGGCCTCCACCCGAAGCTGCGGGGTCAGCGTGTCGACCTGGGTACCGCTTTCCGGATATGACGTTCCAATCGAGGGCGTGTCAACCATTGCGGTCGCTCGCGAATCGACGCTGGAAGCCCTTTTCCGCTCTAAGGAGTCTCGGGGGATCCATCCCCTAGAAGGCTCACGCTCAGCAGTCCACACCCCACCGGCATAGGACCTGTCAGGTCCCAGCGCACCCGCGGGTGCCTTGGCGGAAGCCGACTTCGGGCCAGCGGCTTCTTGATTCGCTCGCGTAGCCGAAGCGTCTACCAAAGTGGGCGGGACTCCGGAGCTCCCCCTCTGCTGCTGGGGCGGCTCCACCTGCGCCAGATCTGTCTGCCGCGCCTCTGCGACCACTGGCTGAGTGGAAAGCTGAAGCAGCCCTGGCAGCAGAAACACCAAGGCCAACAAAACGATCTTCATCGCCGCCCGTGAATCCCGCGTTCCGCAGATGTGTAGCAGGAAAGACACATAGATCTGGGGTCTGAGCTGGGGAAACGCTTGCGGGCGTGCTGATGCGGCGTGTCACTAGGCGTGGGGGTTGTGCCTGGTCAGGCGTCTGCG